>JBGTHU010000625.1:0-3135 GCA_041745975.1 Mariniblastus sp. | reverse complement strand
CGCATTTCGAATTCGATTTTGCTCCCACCAGCCGATCAATTCCAAACGTGAGTAGCGGTCGTCATCGTCGATGCGAAAGGCGGGATCGAGAGGGTCAGCAGTCATTAATCGATGAAGAAAATATCCGGCTTGATAGTGGGTGGGGATTCTGAACGAACGGATTCTGGCTCAATGGATTCTGGGTCAACAATATCGGCTACCACAAGATCCGAGGGGCCGTTCGAGCCGTCGTTCGAATCATCGATAAAAACGATATCCGCTACGGGAGGGGCCGAAGCAGGTGCGGATTGTGTTTTCGGTTCCGACGGAGTTCGATTGACCAATTGTCCCCTAGTAATTTTGTCTCGTAAAGGGCGATTGTCGATTGGGAAGGTGAAATCCTGTTGGTGTTTGGCCCACAAAGCCGCCTCCCGATTGTAAGGGCTCTCCGTATCAAAATTTCTGTAGCGGATCATGTCCCACAACATGTGGCAAAGTTCGGTTAACGTCAGACTGGGTACCCAGTGCGTACCATACCCGCCCAGACATACGACTCCGGTCTGAGAGATGTTGGGATGGAATATCGGTGATCGCCAAGCGAGATTAGGGGAGAGACGAGGATAAGCAGCACCCAACTCAATCACCAATTCGTGTTGGTCAGTAAGCATGACCTTGTCTTTTTCCAGCCTGAATCCGGCACCCTGAAAAATTAAACGATAGGACTGAGGCGGATTGCCACTGGCCACGAAACGGAAGATAGAACTTTCCGCTTGCAGTTGTTGCAAGCCTTGGAGGTCGGCTTGCAGCCGTCGATCGCGAGGCGATTGTTTCATGATTTCAGGAACCCAACTCGATTCAGACTCGGCGGCCGTTTTCAACCAGCCACAATTTCAGGATAGACAATCAAGTGGTCGCCATCGCTGACGCTGGCTTGCACCAAAGTCTCTCGTTCATGGAGTCGCCTGCCACCTTCTTTGTGATCTAGGCTGTAACTCATCGGTTGGCCGTCGGGCCCCATCATCGGCAGATTCATTTTAGTAATGATGCTGGGCAGAATACGCTGGACAGTGACGGTATCGGCGACAACCGCTTCTACCGATTTAGAGCCTGTTTGATCAAGGAACGTTACTTTAGTTCCACTGGCAGGAGTCGTATCGGGCATCGACATAGGTTTCTCAATCTTAAATGAGTTCTTGGGTTCGGCACGTAAAACCACCAGTCTGACCACGCATGACGTAAGTCACGGACTCAATGATTTCCATCATTATTACCATTTTCATGAAGAAATCCAACCGGCAAATCCGTCTGGTAATACCATGTTCGTCGAACACGATCCAATATTGGGAATTTTTATGAAAAGCGGTCAGACCCTTTGAATTCGAGTTGATTTTCCACGTATTTGCCGTCTCGCCGGAGAGGTTCTGCCCCTTTTTTTGACAAAGCCTAGAATGCGACGCACCAATCGAGCGGGGTGAACGGAGCGATAACCCGTGATGTTTCCCTGGGACCGGGTGGGATCAAGTAATGATCGCTTGCTCAAGCCCTCGATCAACGATAGTAATCGCGGTTAAAATGCTTTACAATGGATCGTTTGTCGACGATCCCAGATGAGATCGCTGGGAACATTTAGTCGTTCAGAGTTAAAAACGACGCGTTTTTAATTTTTTTACAATAGGGCGAGCCGATAGGGCGAGAAATTAATATGATCGGAAAACTCAGTTATTGGCAAGCGATTGGCTTGGCCAGCGGTTGGATTGGGATGAGCGGGTTCGTCGCGTTTGTTGCGGCTGCTCCCCAGACGCAAGTCTGGCGAGGAGCCCAGATTTTGACGATGCAAGGGGAAAGCTACGACAACGGAACGTTGGTTGTCGAAGGGGGCAAGATTTTGGCGGTCGGGTCGGCTGATGAAATTACAATCCCCGAGACCGCCGTAGTTCACGATGTGCCGGGCAAAATCATCATGCCCGGACTGGTCTGCACGCACAGTCATGTCGGTGGGATTGGCGGAGCCGACAGCAGTAGCCCGATTCAGCCAGATGTGCGAATCTATGATTCAATCAATGTCAATGACTCGGGTTTCAAACGGGCGGTCGCTGGTGGATTGACGACGCTGAATATCATGCCCGGCTCGGGGCATCTGATGAGTGGCCAAACGGTTTACGTTAAACTGCGTTCGGCTAAAACCATTGATGACATGATGATTGAAACCAGCGACGGCTGGATCATGGGCGGCTTGAAAATGGCCAATGGCACCAATCCGATTCGCGATGAAGGAGGGGTTTTCCCCGGCACGCGGGGTAAGTCGGCAGCATTGGTGCGTCAACACTTTTTCAAGGCGCGGGAATATGCCGATAAAATCCGACGAGCTCAAGATAACCCGGAAAAAATGCCGCCTCGAGATATTGGTATGGAGGCGATGCAAGAAGTCTTCCAAAAACGGCGAGTCGTTCACCATCATACCCATCGCCACGACGACATCATGACGGTCTTGCGGTTGGCTGTTGAACTCGATTTCCGCGTTGTCCTGCACCACGTTAGTGACGGCTGGAAAGTAGCAGACCAAATCGCTGCTGCCGGTGTCCCCTGCTCCATCATTTTGATCGATGCGCCTGGTGGGAAACAGGAGGCCGTCGATATCAAGTTCGAAACGGGGGCGATTCTCGAGCGAGCAGGCGTGCTGGTGGCCTTTCATACCGATGACTACATTACCGATTCGCGGCTCTTTTTCCGTTCGGCTGCCCTGGCCGTGCGAGGGGGTATGTCGCGAGAGGGGGCTCTGCAGGCGTTGACCATTAACGGAGCAAAAATGCTCGATCTCGATCACCGCATCGGATCACTCGAACCAGGCAAAGATGCCGATTTTATCGTTCTGGACGGCGATCCGCTCTCCGTTTATTCCAAAGTGTTAGAAACTTGGGTAGAAGGAGTGAAAGTGTTCGACCGCAATGATCCGCAAGACCGGTTGTACGCCGTCGGGGGATATGGTGCTTCGCACGATCAGTCCCCCTATTTCTGCTGTTATCACGAACTAATGATGCAGCAACTGGATCTGAAAAATCAAGGAAATTAAAACCATGTTATTATCAAAATACCTTGTCGCGATCCTAGGGACACTGACCGTCGTAGTTGCCTGTTCTTCGTTAACTGCTGCGTCAT
>JBGTHU010000624.1:0-1853 GCA_041745975.1 Mariniblastus sp. | reverse complement strand
GAAAATTATTGAAGCGAAAGTTAAGTCAGATGAGTGAAATCGAAATGGGAAACCTTGAAAAGCCCAGCTACGACGATATTAATACGCCCGTGGTAATCATGGTTGGTATTATAAGTGCGATCCTCACATTGTTGGCGATGATGTTTGTGCAGGGTTTGTATTACCACTGGGAGAAAAATTTGCCGGCGGCTATGGTCGATATCAGTCGATCTGCTGACCCCGTCTCAGAACAAAAAAAGTTACTGGAGGGTTCTGAAGGGGGGAAGTCGATCGTAGAAGCGATTGAGGTGGTTGCGCAGCGGTTTGGAAAGTAGTGCGTGGTGGTGTTGTGGATAGTTTGCTTGACATTAGAGGTTGTTTTTTAAGTCACAATTTTGCTTAAAAGTCGACTCTCTCGGCTCGCCAAGGAGAAAAGTTTTTCGGAATTTTAGTTTTATGTTCAGTTGCCAGGTCCAATTCAAATTTAAGCTCAAGCGAAGTTATCAATTGATAGCCTTGGTATCAATTATTTGCCTGCAATCGTTGGGAAATATTTCGTTTGCGTTGCAGGGTTCATCTGAAGTTGGCCAGAACGCTCAATCGAAAAATCGTTGGACTAAGCCAACGGGGGGAGATTTGGGAAAATTTTTGCCAGATCCGATTGAAGGTGAGGATATTGGAGTTGATTCTCAGGAAGGCAGGATGCTGGATGGGGATTTGAATTTTTACGATTCTGATAATCGGTTAATCAAGTTTTCCAATTTCTTTCAGGGAGTCAATAGACCGTACTTGGTTTCTTTCAATTATTCGGACTGCCCCAAACTTTGCAGTGTGCAGCTGGAAAATATGACCATGGCTCTAAGGGAAGTCGATTTGACGATCGGATCTGATTTTGATTTTGTTTCGATCAGCATCGATCCGAAAGAGTCTGTTGCTACAGCTCGGAAGACGAAAGAATTGTACTCAGGTCTGTATAACCGTTCGGGCAGCGAAGTGGGTTGGCATTTTTTGGTCGGGGAAGAGTCCGCGATTCAAAAATTGGCAGATCAGTTCGGCTATCGTTACAAGTATGTTCCTTCACAAAAGTTGTTTTCGCACCCACCTGCTTTTATGTTGGTTTCTCCGGAAGGAAAGATTGTCAGATACATTCCAGGTTTGGATTATGATCCAGCGACTGTTCGGCTGGCGTTGATCGAAGCGGCAGAGGGCAAAATCGGTTCACCCGTGAATTGGGCTTTGTATAGTTTAGGTTGTTTCAGTTATGATGGCACGACGGGCAAATATACGTTTCAGGCAATGTCGCTGATGAGGATTGCGGGGCTGGTGATGGTGATTGCCATTTTGGTTGGCTTGATACCTTACTGGTTGCGGAAGCCGAGTGCTCCACGTGCACAGAGCGTTAAGGATGTTTCGAGTGTGGTGGTCGGTGACGGCTCGCAAGCATCTAACAATTGAATCTTTTTAATGGTTATAACAATGAGCTTTTTTCAATTTCCGATGTTGGCAATGTTATCCGATCTGGACGATTTGCGAGAACGAGTTGCGGCTCGGTCTCAGTTAGGGACTGGTATTCCCGAATCGGTTTTGGTCAATGACAATGATTCTTCGATTTGGCAATCGGGGTATTGGATGCCCGAGCAAGCTTCTTCGTTTGGCAATGATGTTGATTTTTTGTTTATGGCGATCACCTGGATCTCCGCGTTTTTTTTCGTGGGCATCATCGGTACCATGATTTATTTTATTTTTAAGTATCGTCGGATTGGGAATGAGATTAAGCCTTTGCCCAGTCCCTCGCATCACACTGGAATTGAGATTTTGTGGTCGGTAGTTCCCAGCATCTTGTTGGCTTGGATGTTTTATGAGGGTGCAACAAC
>JBGTHU010000623.1:0-7084 GCA_041745975.1 Mariniblastus sp. | reverse complement strand
TATACTGAACCGGGCGTTTGGTCGCGTGCGTCGTATGCCGAACCGTTGGCGTCGCCGCTTTGCTAAAAAATTTTTTACATTCATTTTTAATTCACACTCAATTCCTATGGCTGCTGCGCTTTCTGGATTAATCTATTGTTTTGAAAAAAACTTAGACTATGCACCCAAGTTGGTGGCTGATGTCAGCCGGTCACAAATGTCGGATCAGCCCAGTACCGACCTCCCATTGCCCATGAATCATCCGGCTTGGGTGTTCAGCCACTTGAATGTCTACTTGCCAATCATCCGCGCCTTGATCACCGGCGAATCTTTCGAAGACCCCAAGGAGCATCGATTTGGGATGCTTTCTCAGCCCGAATCAAATCCCGGTATCTACGCTGACAAGGAAGAGCTAATCGGTTACTTTGTCGACCAACATCGATCGATACTGCAGCTACTGAAAGATGCCGATCAGGACTTGTTATCCAAGCCAATGCCTTTGCCGCGCTGGCAACCGATCATGCCGATTTTGGGGATCGCACTCCCCTATTTGATGCTCAATCACGAGAACAGTCATCTAGGTCAACTCAGTGCCTGGCGACGTGTGATGAAATTGCCTCGTGTCTAAAAAACGAGACCGTTGACCGGCGGGTGGAGAGGATTGGGTCCCGGATACCCAATCGTAAACAATGGCTCGCTACAATGACTCTCTACTGTTCCACTGAAAGTAACATTTCTTGAACGTATTTGGGAAGCATTTCCCGCCAAGTCTCCCAGTCGTGACTCCATTCCGGTCCCCAAAGATCGACTCGATTGGGAATTTGCCGAGCGCCCAAAGCGTGGGAGATTCGCCAGGTTTCCCCAGGAGCTTCATTGTCGCCCTGGCCGGTCACCAGCAGAACAAACCGTTGCCGAAGTTGTTCAACCCAGGCGTCCGGCAGGCCCGGTACAAACAGCGTTGGTAAGTAGTGATGTAGTTCTTCAATCCATTGGCCCTCCATGAAACGTTGCAGGTCATAAGTTCCACTCATACAGAGGGCTCGACTGAAAACATGGGAATGTCGGCAAATGCTAACCAGGGCATTAAACGCTCCCAGCGAGGCACCCGCCGTCATGATTTCAATTTCGTCGCTTTGACAATCATTTCGGATCAGCGGAACGACTTCATTGATAATGTGCCGATCGAATTGTTGTTGAATCCAGACCCGATGGGCTGGAGTTCCCGGTGTGGCCCAAGTCCGCCCGTTGATGCTATCAATTGAATAAACCTTGAGGCGGCCTTCGTGAATAAAAGGTTCCAACAGGCGGATCAGAAAAAAACGCTCCACCTCTTCG
Source organism: Mariniblastus sp. (assembly GCA_041745975.1). GTDB lineage: Bacteria > Planctomycetota > Planctomycetia > Pirellulales > Pirellulaceae > Mariniblastus. The sequence continues at coordinate 5,770 of JBGTHU010000623.1, read as the reverse complement.
GCATCGCCACCGGCGGTAGGGAACAGTAGCAGCGGAACGCCAAAACTCCCCCAGCGAACGATTTGGGTTTGCTGCTGTAGTTCATTGGAGTACCAGCGATGCGAATCTTTGACAGCTTGAGTTGCTTGATTAATGTAGCCAGATGTCATGGGCATAAATCAGGGATAGAACGGAAGGGGACAGAATGGGTCGGGTCGAGCTTTGAAAAGTATCGACTATTTTTTATTCGGCTATATTTTTTGACGGCCGGCCATGGCGTCTTCCCGCCAAAGCTGGACACGGCCCCAGAAATGTTCGGTAAATGATTCTACTTCGTGATCAGGAAAAAGGGCGGCAACTTTTTGGCGAATTGCAGTTTTTGCGGTTTCTGTGGCCAAAAATTCGCAAGTTGCCTCTTCCAAATGGGGTAAATGCTGATCGCAGAACTCCTGAAATCGGTCGGATTCCATCCGTTGACGGCCAATCGCCGCATAACCCGCCAATTTTTCCCGATACGGCATCTCTTGATCGGCGATTTTCCAATAGGGTTCCCAGTCCAAATTCATCCGCATTTTTTTGCCGGTGGCGGCACAGTAAACTGACCAGCGAATATTGGCCATCACCAGCCAAGGAAAGTAATAATGCAACGATGTTACTTGAGAATCAGGACAAGCATTGGCAAAGTCAATTGGGTGCCAGACGCCGTTGGCATGTAGCGATTCGCAGGAATTAAAGTCCCAACCAAAGAAGCTGTTGATTGCCAGGCACATGTCCTCCAGCAAGCTACGTTCGTCGTCGCTGACAAAGTCGGATTTGAGCTCATATCGTTCATGAAGGGGGGCCGACGGATCGTAGCTGACCAACAAAAACTGCGGCCCCAAACCGATACATCGAACAAAGCGATCGAAGCCGTCAACCGCTTTTTGCAGATGCATCAGCAGCGTGCCGCTTTCGTCGTAGGCCTTGATCAGGGCATCGGCATCATCGATCCGGCTGACGCCTTTCCAGGCACCCCCGTCATACGGTTTCATGAATAACGGATAACCGATTTCCGATCCGACTTGCTTTAGATCAAACAGATCCGCATAACGTGTCAATGTAGAATTCAAATCCGGATGCTCACCGTAGGCTTTGGGGGGAACCAACCAGGTTTTAGGAACGGGCAACCCCAGTCGCATCATGGCGCAATAAGTCGTTTGTTTTTCCATCGACTGCAGCGACCAAGGGTTGTTAAACACGTACAACTCATCCATCAAAATGGATTTCTTGATCCACTCGCGGCTGGTATGATACCAATGGGTCACTCGATCCATCACAACGTCATATTGGCATGGTTCCCGGAGATCGAAGGGATCGATACGGACTCGTTCCACTTCAAACCGAGTGGTTTGGTGCTGGGATTCAATTTGCAAGTTCATCGCTTGCATGATTTCTTCGTAGTATTTAGGCCAGCACAAATCGGCGCCCAACGAAAGCCCAATCTTTTTAGTAACTGTTTTTTTGATGGAAGTGCCCATTCAATTTGCTCGATCGAATTGCTGCGTTTTTTGACCTGACAAAACGGAATATCACAAGATGTCGGTCTGGGAAGATGAAAACGTTCCAGTTTAAGTTAAAAAACTGAATTGGGTAGACGGCAGATTACGTCAGATTAAGGCAGATTGATCCGGTGGCGCGATCCGGTGTCGGTAACCCAGTAAAACGAGGGGCGATTGGGGCTGCATGATCGACCTCCGAAACTTTCCGAGGTGCTGGCTCAACCGGTGGACGCGGGGGCTAACGGAAAAATATTTTCGCAAATAAAGTCTATTCAATTTTGTTCGGAAAGCTTAGAATAAGGTATGTTTTTTCATTCTGCTCCTTCGATTCGCTCGCAAGCCCTCGATTTTGGTCGATTTCCGTCGCAAATAGTGGGGCTAAGTAGGGAAAATCATCCTTTTAAGCTGAAAACTCCTGATTTTCCCGAAAACTACGGTCCTAGATTCAATTTCTGGCGTTAAAAAAGGGAATCGAAGAGACAGAAACAAGATAATTTGATTCAGATTTCAATTTTTATTCGTGCGCTGTTGACCTTTCTTATTGGGCGATATCGCAATTTTTCAGAAATGGTTTCGTTATGAACAATATGGCACTTTGGGTTTTAAGAACTTTTTTCTTGATTGTAGCGATTGGTTTGGGGCTGTCCTTGTCCGCCAACCCCAAGCTCTGGATCGCTGAGGACGAGCCAGTGTTTTTGCGTTTTTTAGTGTTCGTCGTGTTTGTGGGGGCTGCCATACTCACGGTCGCAGCTGATGTGTTGTTGCGACAGAAGCGAATTGACATGATTTCCAGTGTCTATTTCGGCCTGATCGTGGGACTGGGATTGACCTACGCGGTGAACTTGGCGTTGACGCCGCTGTTTACCATGAATTCAGGTGCCATGGTTGAAGGATTGAATACCGATATGTTGAAAACCATTTTGGTTTCTTTTTTGGGTATCGCAATCTGCTATTCATGCGTCAGTTTGTTGTGGCAAACCCGAGACGATTTTCGATTTGTTATTCCTTATGTCGAATTCAGCAAAGATGTCAAAGGGCTCAAGCCCTACCTATTGGATACCAGCGTGGTAATTGATGGAAGGATCGCGGACATTGTCGATACAGGAATTATCGACAATCAGTTGGTCATGCCCCGTTTCGTTTTGGCTGAACTGCATGGCATTGCCGACAGTGGCGATAAACTGAAACGCTCGCGCGGACGGCGAGGCCTGGATGTACTCGATCGCTTGAGAAACAATCCGAATGTCGATTTCAAAGTTTATGATCGTGAACTGCCGGAAATGCAAGACCAGCCCGTTGATATCAAACTATTGATTTTAGCCAGGAATCTTGATGGCAAAGTCGTTACCGGCGACTTCAATTTAAATAAGGTTGCCAAATTGCAAAATGTTCCCGTAATCAACTTGAATGAAATCGCCAACGCACTCAAACCGGTCTTCCTTCCCGGTGAGCGAATTTTGATGCGGATTCTGAAACCGGGTGAGGGAATCGGACAGGGTGTCGGTTATCTGGATGACGGCACGATGATTGTTGTCGAAGACGGTCGCGAACACGTCGGCGAAGAGGTCGAAGTTTCGGTCACAAGCATGTTGCAAACCAGTGCCGGTCGAATGGTATTCGGAAAGTATGAAAGTCGGTCGGTGACCGCCAACGCAACCTAAACGGTTCCACGATGATCTCGCAATTGAATCTCCCAAAATGATTCGCTGGCCAATCAGTTGGATCCAATGGCCACTCCATCTTGCAATTCGGGCTGCGGGTGGGATGCTTCGCTGGGTGCGAATAAATAAGGTGAAACGGATCGAGTTGTCAAGTCTTGAAACATCAAGTCATGAACCATCAAGACCGACTGAACCGTCCCGGCTTGCGTACGCCACGGAAAGGGCAGACCAGGCTTGGATTTGTAAACAGCGCACTTGGTACTGTCACTTGCCGATCATGGTGGGCAATTTAGTATGGCGTTTTCGTTATCCTCCACTCCGCGTATTGCCGACTAGCCAGTGGTTGGCTTGGGAGCGAGCGATTTCTGCCAATCGAGATGCCAATCGAGATGCCAATCGAGATGGGATCGTCGCTGTGGACCGACGCTTACAGCCCCCCCATCATCCCCACTTCACTGATGCCAGTCGTTGTGACTTGCTGGTTCCGGCTTGGCCCGGTGAGCCTCTGTCGCGTCTATTACAACGGCGCGATCTGAATGACTGGCAAAAACTCAAATTGATTGTTGCCGCAGCAGAATCGTTGGCTCAATTACATCAAATTCAGATTGAGGACATTACGCCATCTTCCATTCTGTTGAGTCATGGTGATGCGTCGGTCGCCAACGTAATTTGTCATGACGGCACATCTAACCAACGGCATTTGAAAACCAACCCACCCAGTCTCAATCTATATTGCCCCCGGTCTACACACCAGGCTATAAACCCGGATGTTGTTCCGTTTCAGCCGGTGGCGACTTGGTTTGACTTTGACCTTCGCCACGACCTGCGAGTTGACTCTGAGGTGCGGCAAGCGGACGATTTGCGGGCGTTTTTGTTTACGATGGCCTGGATTTATACCGCTGGCGATTTAGCGGAGATATTGGCCGGAGTTCGACGAGTCTATACTCAAGCATCCGTCTGGAGTCAGCTCACGAATCAACTGCGAAAATCAGGTTTTCAAACCGATTTATTCCACTGGGCACAGTTGTACCGGTTGGAAACAGATCACCCCAAAAACCTTGCTAATAAACACAGAAAACAGCCAGCGAAGATTACGACCAGCAAGCAGTTCAATTTGGCGAAGAAGGAATCAATCCGCCGTTTAACCGCGTTGCTTCAGGAGACGGTTGATTCAACGGCAACCGGCTGAGGAGCACTGTCCCGAATTATAGCGGAACGGCGCGAGCCGTCCGGTGTTGCAAATACCGGACGGCTCGCGCCCTTCCGCTGCTGTACCGGAGGGCACGAGCTATTTTGGCTACTATCAAGCCGGGGAACTCAATTCGGGATAATTCCGAAGATTCAGGCGAGCGGTTTTCGAAAATTTATAGCGGCTAATTATAGCAAATTGGAAATTAAAAAACCGGCAGCCGAAAGACTGACGGTTGAAATGAGATGACTAAGATTTATCCGGTTGCCCGTGACTACCAGCGAGGATTGTAGAAGCCACCTCCATGACCGTGCCCGTAATGCCCCCCTCGGAATTGGCTGTTTGGACAGATGTTGCCACCAAATCCGCCATAGCCACGGTGAATTGGCACCACGTTAATGTGAGAGCCGAAACCTCCCATTCCATGAAAGTTTTGTTGTGGATAAAAGTTGCTTTGCCTAAACTGGTTGCCTCCATGGTAAAACTGGTTGCCTCCATGGAACGCGTGACCGCCATAAAAGCGAGCGTCTCTGGAGTGACCGATCGCTCGTCCGGCTGCTCCGCCGACAAGGCCACCGATCACAGCTCCGGTAAAGGCATTGCCTCGTTGGTCCCCGACGACTCCACCAATAATCGCTCCGGCAATGGCGCCGTTGCGAGTTCCTCGTTGCGTGAAGTTCTGTGCTTCTGCCATCGATGGGACCGACATTACAGCAACGGCGGCGATTACAAAACAAATTTTTGTGTATTTCATCTTTGATCCTCTTCTTTCAAATTGGGGGGGAAAACTCTTTCAGAATGCCAAATAATGAACGCAAGTTTTATGCCAAATCCGAATTGTTCAGAAACCGGTCAAATCATGTTTTTTTCGACATCTAAGTGATTTCAATTCGAAGTCAATTTGACAACAGGTTGCCGCGACCAACCAACTCAAGAATGATTTGCTCTGGTCGAATCCCGCCTCGCCCTCCCTTCAAATCTGGCCGATTTGGTGAGACAATAAATGGCTGTGAATGGTTACAAATAATAGTCCGTTAGAATCAAGTTAAACAGATTTGACGTCCATACTTCACGGCCGTGTTCTTCCCTAGTGGCTATTTGAAAACGGGTCAGCCGCGCTGCGGTGAGCCTGAAAACTTTGAAAAATTGACTTGCCTCCAAAGGACCTGCCCCACTTTTTTAATTAGCCCATCACTTCACAGATCGCCTCTATGAAAAATTTATTTTGCTCATTAGTTTTTGTTTTTGCGTTCGGAATCAGCTCGTTTGTCTGGGCCGACGACACCGCTCCCCCCAATATCGTGTTCATCATCTCCGATGATCAAGCGTGGACCGATTACGGCTTCCTGGGGCATCCTCAAATCGAGACCCCAAACATCGATCAGTTGGCCGCTCGCAGTGCC
>JBGTHU010000622.1:0-7935 GCA_041745975.1 Mariniblastus sp. | reverse complement strand
GATACAGGCGTTGAAGTTGAATCAGAGACGCGTTTTTTCGCTTGGGTCTACTTGGATGCTGAAACACCACCTCAAGCCATCATGTTGCAATTTAATGATGGTTCATGGGATCATCGCAAGGTCTGGGGTAGCGACGATATTGTTTATGGTCGCTCGCCTGAAAATCGACCGGCTTATCGGCGATCTGGCCCGCTTCCTGAGTTGGGTCAGTGGGTTCGATTGGAAGTAGCAGCTGAAGACGTCGGTTTGAATCCGGGCAGTAAAATCAATGGCATGGCTTTCACCCAATTTGGCGGCACTGCTTATTGGGATGATGCAGGGATTATCTCCAGCAAAGTCGTCCCCGATCTGGTGGCTCAGTCGCTGCTGAAATCCCCTCAAGATCGCACCGCGGATGAAGCCCACAAGGTGACCGAACATTATTTTCAAACCAACCCCGTTATCAGGGAACAGCAAACGGAATTGCAAGCTCTGGAATTAAAACGGAAAGCGGTCTACGAATCTGCACCGGCGACAGTTGTCTCAAAGGCGACAACTCCGCGTCCGATTCGGGTCCTGCCCCGCGGTGACTGGATGGACGATTCCGGGGAATTGGTCGAACCGGCGATTCCCGAGTTCTTGGGAAGGTTGGAGTCGAACGGCAGAGCCACTCGGTTGGATCTGGCCAATTGGCTTTGCGAAACCGATAACCCGTTGACTGCTCGAACGATGGCCAACCGCATGTGGAGCTTGATGTTTGGCCGCGGTTTGTGTGCCAGTGTCGATGATTTTGGCGGACAAGGGACGTACCCTTCGTATCCCGAACTATTGGATTTGATTTCATTGGAATTTGTCGGTTCGGGTTGGGATGTCAAAAAATTACTGAAACAGATTGTGTTGAGCCAGACCTACCAGCGGAGTTCGCGGGGAACGCCCGACTTGTTGCAACGCGATCCTTACAATGAGTGGTTCGCCCGCCAAGCAAGTTTTGGGTTGCTTGCGGAGTCGGTGCGAGATTCGGCCCTGTCGATCAGTGGACTGTTGGTGGAGAAAGTCGGTGGTCCCAGTACACATCCCTATCAACCTGCGGGCTACTATGCCCAACTAAATTTTCCTCGCCGTGAATACCAAGCCGATCAGAACGAGAATCAATATCGCCGCGGTGTTTACAGTCATTGGCAACGAACGTTTTTGCATCCGATGCTCAAAGCCTTCGACGCCCCGAGTCGCGAGGAATGCACGGCACAGAGGGCGCGTTCCAACACGCCACTGCAAGCGCTGACATTGCTGAATGATCCCTCCTTTGTGGAGGCGGCAAGGGTTTTCGCTCAACGGATCATGACCGAAGGTGGGGAGGATGAATTGTCGCGAATCATGTGGGCTTACCGCCAAGCCGTCTCACGGGAACCCTCGGCTGAGGTGGCTGCAACGTTGCTGCAACTTTTTTCGACCCAATACGAATATTACCGCGATCATGCTGAATCGGCCGACCAATTGGTCCGCGTGGGACTTGCTCCTCTTGCCGAAGGGCTCGCGATCGATGAATTGGCCGCTTGGACCAGTCTGGCCCGCGCGATTTTGAATCTCCATGAAGTGATTACAAGGTACTAAATATGCGTTCGCAAACATCGGTAAATGATTGGACTCGACGGACTTTTCTCAGCAAAACGGGGCTCGGTTCGATTGCTTTGGGCAGTTTGTTGGCTGGCAATGGACTGTACGGTAATTCAACCACTTCAGATGACCGCTTACCTCAAAGCAATCGTGGAATCCTGGCCCATCCCCATTTTCCCCCGCGGGTGAAACGCGTGATCCACCTCTGCATGGCGGGTGGCCCCAGCCATTTAGAGACCTTTGATTACAAGCCGATGTTGGCCAAAATGCACGGTAAATCGATGCCTGAATCGTTCACAGCGGGGCAGCCGATTGCCCAATTGCAAGGTCAGGCATTGACCGTAATGGGGCCACAGCATGGCTTTCAGCCACGGGGTAAAAGCGGATTATTAATTTCCGAGGTATTTCCGCATATGGGAGAGATCGCCGATGAAATCTGCGTGATCAAATCGATGCATACCGAACAGATCAATCATGATCCGGCCCATACCTTCTTCAACACGGGCACCGCCATCAGCGGGCGTCCCTCGATGGGTTCATGGGTGTTGTATGGCTTGGGTGCCGAAACGGAAGACCTTCCCGGCTTTATCGTGTTAACCAGTGAAGGGGGCGGGCAAGCCCAACCGATCAGTTCCCGCCAATGGCACTCGGGATTCTTGCCCAGCCGTTTTCAGGGGGTGCAGATGCATGCGACCGGCAGTCCCGTCCATTACGTGGACAATCCGCCCGGAGTCGGTGTGCAACAACAACGAGAAATCGTCGATGCCATAGCGCGAATCAATCGCTTGCGACAACAGGAACTCCATGATCCGGAAATCACCACTCGGTTGGCCGGGTACGAAATGGCCTTTCGCATGCAAGCCTCAGTGCCGGCATTGACCGACATGTCGGATGAACCGGCCCATGTGATTGAACGGTATGGATGCACTCCCGGCGATGGTTCTTTCGCCAGTAACTGTTTGTTGGCCCGCCGGTTGGCCGAACGTGGGGTTCGCTTCATTCAGTTGTATCATCGTGGTTGGGATCACCACGGCGGCGTTAAAGCCGGCGTCGCCTATACCGCCAAATTGGTTGATCAAGCCACCACAGCCTTGATCAAAGATTTAAAGGACCGCGATATGCTTAAGGACACATTGGTCGTTTGGGGAGGTGAATTTGGTCGCACGCCGATGGCCCAAGGTGACGGTCGGGATCATCACATCAAGGGCTTTAGCATATGGATCGCGGGCGGTGGTCTTGCCGGAGGTCGGTCTTATGGTGAAACCGACGAATTTGGTTACAACGCGATCGAAAACAAAGTCCACGTCCGCGACTTCCATGCCACCCTACTGCACTTGATGGGGATCGATCATCAACGCTTGACTTACAAATTTCAAGGCTTGGATTTTCGTTTGACCGGAGTTGAAGAGGCCCACGTCTTACGCGATTTGATTTGAGCATCTCCGTTATAAACACCGGTGTGTAAAAAATTGGAAACCGCTCAAGGCTATTTGTCGCCTTACGGAATCGGCGAATGATGTAGCGAGGTCGAGGCCCCAGCCGAGACAATTCTATGGCGATGTCACTCGATGAGTCGTTGTTTTTTCGGCAGGTGCCTCAACATAAATACCCAGAAAAATCCAAAACAAATTGTCAGGATGACCGGTTTTCCGGCCTTGTGATTTCGTCATGAGAATTAGTTCCTACCGATCGGTCTAAAGCCAAGTCAATGGATATTGGGGGTCATCCATGGCCATTGCTTGTTCCGTCAAATACAGAGGCCGATCCGTATCAAACATTACCGCCATTTCGTCTGTGAAATCTGCGTTCATGCTGCGCATGATGGTTCCCGGGTGAGGACCATGGGGAATGCCGCCGGGATGAAGCGTGAAGCTACCTATGTCCACTCCTTTTCGAGACGCAAATTCTCCCTCAACATAGAACAGCACCTCATCGGCCTCTACATTGCTGTGAACGTAAGGGACTTTGATCGCTTTGGGATGATGGTCCAGATGTCGAGGTGCAAAAGTGCAAATTACAAATCCGCGCACCTCGAAAGTCTGTTGAACGGGCGGTGGCAGATGCAAGGTGCCGGTCAATGGTTCGAAATCCCAAGCATTGAAAGTGTAGGGATACAGAAACCCATCCCATCCAACCACATCGAAAGGATGATGTGCCATCATCACTCGAGTCAAACGATCATGATCTTTGATCAAGATCGAAGTCTCCTGTTCCGTATCGATCAGTTGCAACTGCGTCGGACTATGAAAATCTCTCTCATAATACGGTGATCCCAATTTCATCTGACCATCGACATTCAGATATTGCTGAGGGATGCGAACGGGAGCAAAGCACTCCAATATCAAATGATCTTCGTCGGCAATGCTGTCGCTGACCATCAGGTAGTTGGTAGTACGTGGAATCACGACATAATCACCACGTCGATAATCCAAACGACCATATGATGTATCGATATAGCCGGATCCCTGTTGGATAAAAATAACTTCATCGGCGGCAGCATTACGAAAGATTTCGGATTGCTGGCTCTCAGGACGGGCCCGGTAGGCCACCAAGTCTTGGTTGAACATCATGGGTATCCGTCCGCCAATGGGATCGCCGCTGCGCGGCATGTCGCCCGATTTTAGATGATGGTGCCTTAATTCTTGATCATCGAACCGTGCCAGCGGAACGGTAGCGATCATTTCGGAAGAAACAATGCGGGTAGGAGGGCGTCGATGATAGAGAATACTGTAAACTCGATCGAAACCTTGAGTAGTAATTACATGCTCATAAAACATTTTCTCGTTGAGAAAGCTATTTTTTGGATTTTCAAAGTGCATATGACGCTTGGGCGGCAGCGCACCGAGTTGACGGTAGCTTGGCATCATTTAACTCCATTATTCGTTAATGTGATAATCACATCCTATTGTAACTTTTTTTCAAATGTTGGATACTCGACCATTGAAAACAAGCGACATTCAAACAAAAGTTTGCCGTTGATGGTTATTTATCGGCTCTAGGGAGGTCGAAGCTCCCTTCCTATAAGTGATGGGTTGCAACAAAAGAAAGTGCATAATTATGGATCACAACTCCGGGGAACCCCAAGTCGCGATGATAACCGGAGCGAGCAGCGGAATTGGCTTGGCGACCGCTTGCCGGTTCGCCTCAGCCGGGTATCGAGTGGCGATTTGCGGCCGCGATCAACTAAAATTAAAGGCAGCAGTGGAAACGATTCGGCAATCCTTGCCGCCTGAGCGAACGCTCGACAATGGTACCGATTCGTCCTCGCCCCAGTTATCTCAGCCCATTGCTCATGTTGGGGGGGATCAAAATATCATGGCGTTAACGATTGACTTGAACGATCCGCAGCAAGCGATTGGTTTTGCCAACCAGGTGCTAACGCATTTTGGGCAAGTCGATGTTTTGGTCAATAACGCGGCGGTCGCCCCCTTAGCGACTTTCGAACAGATCTCCGCCAGTGATTTTGAATCAACGATGAATACTAATCATCGCAGCATATTTTACATGACTCAGGTCGTTTGGGCAGCGATGAAAACCCGTTTTCAACAGCGATCTCCCCAGCAAATTGTGGGTACCATCGTTAATATTTCTTCGATGGCAGCGGTTGACCCCTTCGCTGGCTTCAGTCTCTACGGTGCTTCCAAAGCGTGGTTGGAACTGTTGACGCACGCTTTGGCAATCGAAGGCAGTGAATTGGGAATACGCGTCTGTGCGGTGCGGCCGGGTGCCGTCGAAACACCACTGTTACGGGGATTGTTTCCCGATTTTCCACACGACCAATGTGTCTCCCCTGCTGACGTAGCTCATCTGGTTTGGAGATGCGTGTTGGAACCAAACGAGTTTCCGTCAGGCCAGGCCTTTGCCATTGCGCGATAACGGGAATGTAATTTAAGCAAATTGATGACCTCAAATTGATGACCTCATATAGATAGAAAATTATGATTACGCTCTCGCGAGAATTTCGTTTTTCGCTGATCCCTTTAGATCAGATGGGGGATCGAGCGGGAGCCAATAATTGGGGAGGTTGGCCCAGCAGCCGAGTATTGGCACCGTTTTTGACAATTCGATGTTGGTTGAAAGGTGCGCCTGAACAGCCGTCGGGATATTTGTGCAACATTAAAGTCATTGATCAACTCCTGGAGTCGCTGGTGACCAGTTATTTGAATCCCAAATATGGCGCTTCCCCCTGGGAGTTGACTGGAGATCGAGCGGTCAATGAAATTTACCATTTTGTTGCCTCGCGATGGCATGGAACGGAAACGGAGCAGGGCCAACTTCGCCGGATTGAGCTTCAACTCACCCCCACACTTGTTTACGCGATTTCATCAAAGGATCCTCAAATGGTACAAGTCACCCAGCAATTTGAATTTTCGGCGGCCCACCGATTGCACTGCCCTCAAATGTCTGACGATGAAAACCGCTCATTTTTTGGCAAATGCAACAATCCCCAAGGACATGGGCACAATTATGTGTTCGAAGTGACGGTGGCTGGTTCATCCAGCCTGCACGATCCCTTGCAGTCGCCGAAGACTGCCGATGGCGGTTTGCCTAATCCCATGACATTATCGGCAGAAGCGATAGATTTGTTATACTTGGAGAAAATGGTAAAAAAGTTGGTTGTGGATCGGCTTGATCACCAACATTTGAATTTAGATGTCGAATACTTTCGCGACGTCAATCCCAGCGTCGAAAATATTGCCATTGCCATTTATCGATGGTTGGATGGAAAATTGCTCGGAATGCAGCTGGTCAAAGTTAAAGTTTATGAAACGCCGAAAACCTGGGCGGAATATTGCCGCAGTGAATGAAATTTAAAACTTCAAGGTTTGCCTGACAGGTTGATTTACCACATGATCGGTCCGCGATGAGATTCAAAGGTGCCTTTTCTGGTTTGTTTTTTCTGGTGGCAGCCGCCTTAATGGGGCTGGCATTGATCTATTTACCAAACTGGATCGTTTCGAATTACCAAATCGCCGCTGGATTGGGAAAATGGGCAGGAGCACTCTATTTAATCGTTGTCGGATCTGGAGCATTGCTGCTGATCATCAGCAGCGGTTGGGTGGTCTGGCGACTTTGGGGCGCTTCAATCGCCAAAAGGTTCCAACGAGAACGACGCAACCGAAACCCCAGTCAACTATCAACCGCGCAACAGTCGGCTGAAATCGAAGAAAATCTCAGTCAAATGGCGCAGCTGCGCGATGGAGGATTGGATGCTGCCACGACCACCCAGTTGCAAAACCAACTGGAAGAATTCCAAGCCAAGCGGACGGCTCAGGTCTTGGAAATCGTAGCTTTTGGAACTATCTCCAGTGGCAAGTCGTCGGCGTTGAATCTGTTGGCAGGATCCGATTTATTCAAGACTGACATTCGCGGTGGAACGACCATTACCCGCAACCAAATTCCCTGGCCGGGGCACGATAAAGTCATCTTGGTTGACACGCCAGGACTGGGGGAAGTTGACGGGGCCAATCATGTCAGCATCGCCGCTTCAGCCGCTAAAGACGCCGACCTAGTATTGCTGGTGGTCGATGGGCCGTTGCGGCAGAGCGAATTTGATCTCGTGAAAAGATTGGGAGAGATGGAAAAGCGAATCGTCGTCTGCTTGAATAAATCGGATTGGTACTCCCCAGTCGATCGTCAAAAATTGATTGAACAGATCGGTTCGCAAACCCGGTCATTTGTGGCCGGTGAAGACATCGTCTCGATTCAGGCTCAAGCTGGATTTCGTTTGCGAAAAAGGATCTTGCCCGACGGCAACCAAATCGAAGAATCGGTACCTATTCCACCCGACATTGACGCATTGGCCAAACGCATGATGTCACTGGTTAAGTCCGAAGGGAAGGAACTGATTATGGCCAATTTACTACTTCAATCTCGCGGAATGATCGAAAAGGCCAAAGACGAGGTGAAATCGGCGTTGGATCGAAAGGCTTGGCGAATTGTTGACCGGTATATGTGGGGGGCCGGAGGGGCAGCGGCAATCAGTCCTTTGCCGGTCCTTGATTTGATTGCCGGTTCAACACTCTCCACCAAAATGATTTTGGACTTGGCCGATGTTTATCAGCAAAAAGTCGATCTGCAAATCGCCTCAACTTGGTTGGCGGAAATGGGAAAAAATTTGGTGGGGATGTTGGGAGTCCAAGGTGCCAGCGTCGCCGTGGCGTCCGTCGTGGCATCACTCAGTAAGTCGGTGCCGCTGGTGGGCACTTTGGCCGGTGGTGTTTTGCAAGGCGTTGTGCAAGCATTAATTGTAAAATGGATCGGTGCAGTCTTCATCGATTATTTCCGTAATGATATGCAAATCCCCGAAGGAGGTTTGGCCGGATTGGCTCGCCGTGAATG
>JBGTHU010000621.1:0-8567 GCA_041745975.1 Mariniblastus sp. | reverse complement strand
CGCTGGCCCACTCTCACCCACACCTGCCCCGCAATTCGCGTTCACATTCCCATCACGCGGTGGATGATCGAGGTCGCAAAGCGAATGACACGATTGACGCCTATCTTGATTATTGATAAATAAAGTGTCACAAACCACATGACCTAACTGCTTTTGACTTTAATTGGTTTGAAATTAATGACATTTCTGTTTACGCTGACTTCCATGCTGGCCGCTGGACTACTGTTTTTGGTTCAGCCGATGGTGGCTCGTATGGTCTTGCCAGCCTTTGGAGGATCACCTCAGGTGTGGACGACGGCGATGCTGTTCTTCCAGACTTCCCTGTTGGCTGGTTATGGCTATACCCATTGGACAACGAACCGATTGGAGCGAAAGACCCAACTTGGTTTGCATTTGGTATTGGTGTTTCTGCCATTGCTGTTGTTGTTGCCGATTGTGTTGACGGTCAGCCCCTCGGGCCGAGGGGGCGCTTGGCCGACACTGGAGCTTTTACAGGCCTTGACCGTTGGTGTCGCCGTGCCATTCATCATGATTGCCACATCAGGGCCGTTGATCCAACGTTGGTTTTCGTATACCGATCACCCCCACGCGAATGATCCTTATTTCTTGTACGCCGCCGGAAATGTGGGTTCGATCGGTGGCCTGTTGGCGTATCCATTTTTGTTTGAGCCAGCGTTATCGGTCAGCGATCAATCACGTTTCTGGATGTACGGATATGGCTTGGTCAGTATTTTGTTGTTGTGTTGCGGGTTGATCGTGTGGAGTCGATCGGGTTCGAAGGCCCAATCGTCGCCTGACGCGGACCGCCCCGCGGGAGCACCACCGCCTCCCGCTTCCGGGGTGACACCCACAGCCAAGAACCTTGAAATCGCGTCGCAGGAACCGATTGAATGGAAACGGATGGGTTATTGGTTGCTGTTGTCGTTTGTACCGTCCAGCTTGATGTTGGGGGTGACGGCTCATATCACGACCGATGTGGCTTCAATTCCGATGTTGTGGGCGCTGCCGCTGGCCACTTATTTACTCTCTTTCACCATCGCATTTTCCAAAATTGGAAAGGGAGCGTTACAGGCGGCCACCTGGTTGGCTCCGGCTGTGGTGGTAGTAGCAATCTGCTTGAGGCCAGGAACCTTGGGGATTGGCGTCGCGATTGGTGTGCAAGTGGCGATGGTTTTGGTGGGTGGATTGATTGGGCACGGCAAATTATCAGTCGACCGCCCGAGTCCGCAGCGATTGACCTTGTTCTATTTGATATTGTCAGTGGGAGGTGCCTGCGGCGGGCTGTTCAATGGGTTGGTCGCCCCATATCTGTTTCCCCATGTGTTCGAGTATGGCCTGGTCGCGGCGGCTACGGTGGGATTGGTGATCCATTGGCCAGAGATGGTGAATCGATCAGAGCGATGGCCATCGGCCTTGCGGATGAGCCTTGCTTTGATGCTGTTTGTGATTCCGTTGGCATTGATGGGATTGGTCTTTTTCGATTATTTGCCGGAAAATAAACTGCAAAAGGGATTGCTGATCGGTTTGATGCTGGCACCTTTGCTGACCGTGTATGCGCGGGGATCGATGTTGGGGTTGGCAGTATTGTTGGCGGGCGTGTTCCCTCAGTCGTATCAATTTGCAAATGCTGTCTCGATCGAACGCACCTTTTTTGGCGTCCATCGAGTCACCAAGTACGGCCAAATTCTCCAGTTGGTCCATGGTACGACAATTCATGGCCGACAAGATTTGAGTTCTATAGAGGCCCGACAGGTTCCCTTGAGTTATTACCATCGCGAACAACCCTGCGGCGATCTGATGGGGTTGCTGGAAAGTCGACAGTCCCCGGTGGTCGGCGGGATTGGTTTGGGTGCCGGCAGCATTGCCGCCTATGCAGATTCAAAAATGAGGATGGTCTTTTTTGAGATTGATCCAGCGGTGGTGCGAATCGCCGATGAACAGTTCCGATTTCTCTATGATGCTCGACAACGCGGTGCCGATGTTCCAACACCGGTGTTGGGAGATGGTCGCTTAACAATTCAATCTTCGCAGGATAAGTTCGACTTGCTGATATTGGATGCGTTTTCGTCCGATTCGATTCCGGTTCATTTGCTGACGCTGGAGGCGATTGAGATTTATCTGGAGGCAATTGCAGAAGATGGCTTGATTGCTTTTCACATTTCCAACAACTACCTAAATTTGGAACCTGTTTTGCGGGGTGCCTTGGACAGCTTTAACCTTGAAAACGAGGAATTGTTTGCGCTGCGTCGCTTTGGTCGACAAGTCGAGCCGCTGGCCAACCCATCCGATTGGGTTGTGTTCAGTCGTCGAAAGGAATTAATTGAACCGCTGCGCGAGTCGGGCTGGAACGAACTGACGGAGCGAAGCGTGATTTGGACAGACCAGCGTTCTTCACTGTGGTCGGTACGAATTGAATAGGCTGCCCATCAATAAAGTAGAGACCCTCGGACAGATATTCGCCTTTTTCTGCTGGTATATTTTACAACTGATGACGGATTGAATCCGCTATTTGCAAAACCAATACTGCTGAACCCCGCCGTTCGTACTCCATTAAATAAATTAATCATAATCACGCAGAATTTAAAGGAAAAAATCGATCGCAGCCCACATTTAAAGATGAGGCGTTTGTCTTCGTTGGGCATCGTGATCGCTGCCTCACTCATCATATTTCAATGGAAATTGCTTCCCCATTTGGGCTTGGACGCGACGCATGAACTCACAGACTTTTGCTGTTTCGATCGGCGAAAACTAGGTCGAGGCTTCTGCCGAGCGGAATCTTAATCATTGTCTCGCTCAAGTCGGTTGTTCTTTCAATATCTCGGTTCAAACTCCGGTTACGGTTGAACCCAAGAAGAAGTTCGCTCGACGACCCTCCTTTGCCGCAACGGATGGAAGCCTTTAATGCCATCGGGTTTGCTAGAAAAGTTGAGTTCAAGATTTAGCTCTCGATCCACCATCTCAACTAACTCACCGCGGCAACCTAAGTCAGCGTGTACCAGTTTGGCAATCGCGATTAGAGTATGGCATTAAAAGCCGTTGGATTTTCCAGAGGTGTCAGGTGCCCAGCGTCGGCGATTTCGATCCATTGTCCGAATCTTGCTAACGCCTGATTTTGTTTCATTTCATCCGATGGTGTGATTGGGTCATACTGTCCGCCGACGAACAGGATTGGGATTTCGATTTTTGGCAACCAGTCCGTCGCATCGGGACGTTCCGCCATCGCTCTTTGTGCGGCGGCGACCATTTTTGGATCCGCATTTTGAATCATGTTACGAACCGATGAAATGGCTTGTTGGTAATCAGGCGAACGATGGGGATCATCGGCGAAGGCAAACAAGCGTGAAATCATTTCGGCGGGCAGATTCCCAATCCCCTGTTCCATCACCATGGCAGCCTGCATCGATCTCGCTCGGCGAACGGTTTCGGTATCCGCAGCTGCCCGCGTATTACAAGCGATCAGACGATTGAGCCGTTGTGGGTGGCGTTGCCAGAATTGCCAGCCGATGTAGCCGCCCATAGAAAGGCCGCAATAGATAATTTGAGGGATCTGCAGCCGGACGAGTACTTCGGCCAGCTCATCGGCCATCGAGGCCAATGTCCATCGATCGCCCTTAAATTGACTTTCGCCGAATCCAGGCAAATCAGGGACAATCAAACGAAACCGATCGGACCAGGCATCGATTTGGTATTGCCACATCGACCGATCCAGCGGGAATCCGTGGACCAACAACACCGCAGGGCCGCTGCCGACGTCTTGGAAAACGATGCGAGATTGATTCGTGGTAAGCACATTCATGTGGTGTATTTTTTTAGCGAGCTCAGACCGCTCCCAAACGGTTTCAAAAAAAAAGCACACCGGAGGGTCAAGTCCGGTGTGCAATATAAGCGAAAGACGGCAAGGAATTACGGTTTGAACTGTCTGCGGCTAATGCAATTCAGCTTGCCAATTAATTCTCGACTGACTCCTAAACCAATTCTTTCAATGAACCGATCAACGTTCGCAAGCGTTCGGCCAGTAGGCTGGCATCGAAAGGCTTTTTGAAGACCTCGTTGATAGCGGATCGATCAAAGGAGATTGGTTGCCCGTCATCGGGCAGCAAAGCGATCAAAATCGTTTCGCTGAATTCTGGATTCTTGCGTAGATTTTGACAGATCTGGGTCGCTTCCAATTTACCGATTGAAAAGTCGGTAATGATGCAATCCGGATGGAAACTTTCGGCTTGAATACCAGCTTCAAAACCGCTGGCGGCTACTGCCACCTTGAAAGATTTTTCGGGAGGTAATTCCCGTTTTAAGTTTTCAATCAATACCTGATCTTGAGCAACGATCAAAATTTTGGCCATTGCTTCATCTTCGAGGTCCCCTAAAGGCATACCATGCTCTTTTAGGAACTTGATCAGGTATTCCCGTGGAATGCGACGGTCTTGCGAGCCGGGGATTCGGTAACCTTTTAGGCGACCGGAATCGAACCACTTGCTGACCGTGCGCGGGGCCACTTTACAGATCTTAGCGACCTGTCCCGTTGTGAACACCTTCATCGCAGGCTCTCCATAAACACAATAATTCGTCTTTCGCTATCCTACCCGTTGTCAGACAGAGTCTGTCGTCGGTTCAGATAACCGCCTATCCCTATGCTCACCGTCGAGCATCTGGGTCGAGATAGACTTGTTAATCGTATTAAAAGGGCAATCTTGTTTTCACAAGCGTTGGCCCGTTACGATATCGACATGCTGATTTCCGAATGATCCTTCGAGTTCCAATTTGCCGGTTGGTAAACTAAAATTCGATCGATCGATTTCCTTGATCAACATTGCGGCGACGATATCGCCTGGAAAGCAATAGAACATCAATCCCAACAGCGGTCTTTGTGTGAAATGATGCCTTAACCAAACTTGAAATGGCCCAAAATGCAAGCTAATTCAAGCGGCTATTGATTTCCCCCCTTGAAACCCATTAGCAGCTCTTTGACAATCAGAAGGCAAATTTGGATAGTGCCTTCAAGAACGAATAATGACTTCCTGACATATGTTTCGTTTTTTTGGGCGCTATATCTTTAACAATATTCAACAATCGTAGGGCCGGAGCCCTATTGTAGCGGATATCCTTCTGAATCAACGGCAAATTTAGTACAGCTTAACAGCAACATGACAGCATCGAAATTATGAACCCCAATGAACCTGAGTCATTCTCCCGATTTCGTCCTTGCATTGATTTGCATCAGGGACGCGTCAAGCAGATTGTCGGAACGAGTCTTTCTGACGATGATCGCCAGCGGTTGGTGGAAAACTTTGTCTCCCATCACGATGCGACGTATTACGCCAGTCGCTACGCCCAAGATGGGCTCAGCGGCGGCCATTTGATCAAACTGGGGCCAGGGAATGATGGAGCCGCATCGAAGGCCCTGCAGGCCTTTCCAGGCGGGTTACAGGTGGGAGGTGGGATCAATGAAACAAACGCGAAAGCCTGGTTAGATGCTGGTGCAAGCCACATCATTGTCACCTCATTCCTATTCGATCAACAAGCCAAATTCTGTTTCGATCGATTGCAGTCGCTGGCCCATGCGGTCGGTCGCCAGCGAATCGTTGTCGATTTAAGTTGTCGCCGGGACCCCTCAGCCCCAAGTTGGCGAGTGGCGATGAATCGTTGGCAAACGTTGACCGATTTGCCACTCACGCCTGCAGTACTTGACCGATTGCTCCCCTTCACGGATGAATTCTTGATTCACGCGGCTGATGTCGAAGGATTGCGGCAAGGAATTGACAGTGACTTAGTGGCGATGTTAGGGGATTGGGGAAAGTGTCCCGTTACCTATGCCGGTGGAGTGGCTGACCTCAATGATTTACAGCTGATTCAGCAATTGAGTCATGGCTGCGTCGATGTTACGGTGGGAAGTGGCCTGGATTTATTCGGCGGAACGATCAAATATCAACAACTGGTGGATTGGAATCGGCGAGTGGTACCGTGAACTTAGGGGAATGCCTCGGAAACGTGCGAATTTTTTTCAATAGTTCACGAAGTTGTGGTTGGATGAGGGGATTGGCTCTGTTTTGGCTCGATTGAATGGGAACATTTACGATTCGTTTTTAGGGTTGTTGATCGATTGAAAATGTTAGCTACCATTTCGACTCGATTTAGGCGACTCAATCCATTGACCATCAATCAATTTTTGATGGGGCAAAAATCGTTGTTTATAGGCCATGCTTTGGCAATCGGCCACATAATAGCCAAGATACAAGTGATCCAGATTAAAGCTTTGGCAATACTCAATTTGCTTGAGAATCGAATAGGTGCCCAAGCTGTCTTCGGCCAGATCGGGGTCATAAAACGTGTAAACTGCAGATAAACTCGTCTTACCCAGGTCACAAACGGCCAAACAGACCAACCGACGTTGCAGCCAATAGGTGATTTCGAAGGAGAGAAAGCAGCTGCGAACAAAACCCCAAGCGTATTCGTCTACAGAAATTTCCGCTTCTTCACCTGCCAGTCCACGTAGCGTTCGGTGTTTGTTGAAAAGTGCAACGCGCTGCGGATCGACGGTCAGTTCGGAGAATTCATTTCGAAATTTTTGATTGCCACGCTTCAACACCCGTTTTTGATTGCTGCTGAAAGCATAATCAGAAATGGGAATTCGAATTGGCAGGCAAGCATTGCACGCGGGACATTGTGTTTGATAGATGAACTCTCCAGTGCGGCGGTGCCCTTTTGCCAATCGTTGGTCGGCCTCTTCCAGGGTGATCGTTCTCGAAGGGATGCGCAGCGGCATGCGAGCGATCTGCCCTTCAAGGTAAGGGCACTTTTCCGTCTCGTCAACGATCACGATGTCTTGGATGTCCGTTGCCTTCATCGATAGGTGCGCAATTAAAAAATCTGCGGAAGGGTAAGGTGGCTTGAGGCGAATCGATCGTTCTCAGTGTCAATTTTTGATAGCATTTCTGCGGCACCAAGTGTTACCAATTCGTCATTTATTGTAGCCATGATTCTGTTTTATGCCAAACAGCGAGCCGAAGCTACCAAAAAACCCACTTTGGATCGTAATCCAAAGTGGGCATAAATTGCTGGATGCGTAAGCCGCGATCCAGTATTGGTGACCCGGCGGCTATCCGCCGATAACCGCCCTAACCGGCGTCACCTCGGCTAATACAGACATAAATCACAAGAAACCTCCTTTCGCTAAGACCCAATCTGACAGTTCATTGCCGTGAAGAAGGAACTGTTCAGAAATTTCAGTCAATCGCAGCCGCGTTAACTGCGAAACGCTCATTAATATTTTTACCAGAACGATCCGATTTGGCAACTAAATTTAATTTTTTTTTCCGAAATCGTCCATCTCTTAAGCAGACTTTCTAACGATCGGCGTCCTTCAGCGTCCCGCCAGGCAGGCGACTCTGGAATTGGCGTTCTCGGACGGAGCGATTGAGAAGTTCAACTTTTTCGATTGAGCGAACTCCCATCCGCTGTAACAGTCGAGAAAAATCAATGATCTGGACAGTGTTTGCTTCCGCTTCCGCTTTCATCTTGTTCATTGTTCCGCCAATCGCCGGATTGACGTTCAAATCACCTGGCTGGGGGGATTCTCCCAGAACAAGGTAGCGGATTGTCGGATTGATTTCACCTTGCATCAGACCGTCCTCATCGTGATAGGCAATCACATCGCCACCATTGTTGCGAATCAGTTGGATCAGTCGCTCCATATCGGAGTAGCCATCACCATCCAAATCAAAGACGCCCGCTAAGGCAAACAAGATTTTCTGTCCGGGTTCCCAAACCGGCGTCAGTACCCAATCGCCGGGCAAAATGGGATCACGGGGGTCTTCCATGGTGATCCGAACTTCGGCTTGCCGATCCAGAATTCTTACGACTTCAATTGACGCTTTCTCTTTTCCTTTATCGAAATTGGTAATCGAGCGATCATAGACGGAAAAGGTGTGGTTGTTATTCAATCCATGGATTTTGCCCAAGTCGATAATTGCCGAACTCATTTCAGGGAAGACTTTTACAATTTGGCCATCGGGTCGATCGAATGTTTCCCGAGTTAATTGATCATTTTTTCTTTTTGCGATTCGGTAATCCTCCTCCAATTTGGAGACTTCCGATACTTTGACGGTAAGTTCTGACGAAAGTGCCGATTGCACTCGTTCGTGGTCGGATTGCGCTCGTTGAAGTTGAGCCAGATTTTTATTTAGAGATTCTCGCAATTCTTGCTGTGCCAGGCGAGAATCTTCTTTTTCTTTGTTTAATTGATCGCTTA
Organism: Mariniblastus sp.; assembly: GCA_041745975.1. Classification (GTDB taxonomy): domain Bacteria; phylum Planctomycetota; class Planctomycetia; order Pirellulales; family Pirellulaceae; genus Mariniblastus. The sequence continues at coordinate 319 of JBGTHU010000621.1, read as the reverse complement.
AATTCTCAATTTCGGTGTTGAGGTTATTGATTCTAACGGTCAAATCGCGTTCCAGTGCATCCTTTTCCTGTTCGGCCAGTGCTCGCTGGCGATCCTTGACGTTGTAATCCGTGTGCATTTTTGCCAAGGCAGAATTTAACGCATTAATTACAGTCAGATAAGTCGTTTCTTGCAGATCCTCTCCATCGACCGAACTGGAATAAGAGCGAACGACTCGGTCAAAGTTTTCTTTGAGCGTTACCACTTCTCGCTCAACTTCTCTGAGTAAGTCTTTATTGGGGCCACTTTCAAGGCCAGCGCCAAAACCTCGCAGGCTGTC
>JBGTHU010000620.1:0-4485 GCA_041745975.1 Mariniblastus sp. | reverse complement strand
CAATCGAACCGAGTTCCCAGATCAATCGCTTGATCGCCCACACCAAAACTGCGGCATCCTGCAAGTCGTGAGGGTTTTCCGCGTTCAAGTCGAAGAATTCAAAATTGGCATCACGTTTCTGCAAGACTGAACGGGCCTTTGTGTCTGCCAATAACATCGTTCTCATCAACGGTGGCAATGGGCCGTCAAAATCGCCACTGGCCATCAACGGCCAATCGCCAACCGCATGACCTGCCGCTTCAAGTGCTGCCATGTCCAGCATCGGCAATGACAACAGGACAATCCCCGCTGAATGGCGATCCAAGATTTGATCGTTGTGACAACTGGCACAGGCTTGTTGAAATGGCCGGAGTTGCTGAACATTGCGTTGGCTGTCGACTTGATGGCACTTGACACAGTCAAAGTCAGCCCCTTTTTCGCTGAAATGGAGCTGAGCGTGACGGGCATGATCGAAAGCAATCGCCGTGCGACGACGGTAGGGATAATCGATGAATTCTGGATGCCCTTGGTCAAAGCTGTGAAATGTTTGCCCATGGCACGATTGACATTGAACGTCGGTCAGTGCGGTCAACGAGTTACTACCATGATGCTCTTGGTGACAGCTACTACACGCGATCGAGCTTCTGAATGACTCAGCTCGATTCAATAGCGATTCGAGATCTGAGTTGGGATAGCGTGCCGCCACCTCGTCCAAGGAGATCTGCAGTTTAGATGATAGGTGCTTTGTCAGCATCAATTGGGTGTCCATGTTGTGTGGACTCATTGCAAATTCAGAATCAATCGTCTGTGCATGGCAAGCCATGCATAATTGGGATTGGGGGGGAGACTGGTGGGGATCGTTGCCGATTGAATTCCAGGAGAACATGTCGGCCAGCCAACCGGAGAATGAATTGTGAGCATTGGCATGGCAGGCGATACAGCTTTCTCCATTGGCACCGATCGCCAGCGAGGCGTGGGGCGAACTCAATGGGCCAGCTGCAATGAATAAATTTCGCTGCGGCGAATTGAAAGCAATCAACAAGGCTCCCCAGGTAAAAACCGTGCACGCAATGACTACATTTCGACGCAGAATTCGCAAGCTGGTTTTTGAATAGGTCTCATTGTCCGACAATCCAACTGGAAGATCGATGACGGGGTCATGGGGACGATGATAGGGCTGTTGTGAAAACTCGGTAGCTCGGTGTGACAACTTACGGCGCCCCGCATTCGCAACTGGTGAATTGGCTGGATTGGCTGGCTGGATCATGCCTCAACTCCCCCGAAACGCATGAGCCAAAACGCCATGAACGCAGGCGACCGTCAAGAGACTGTACGTCAATCCGATGTGAATAAACAACCAGCCTTTTAATCGCCCTTGGATCGCCGCGTGATAGTCCAGATCGTCTTTTGCTTTAACCAGTTCAATCAACCTGCGACTGGTTTTTCTTTGTTCGAGATCGAGAAAGCGATCCAGCATTTCGATTTCTAAGACCAACTGCCGCCGCTGTCGGCCATTCGGGAAGATCGCATACCAAATGCCGCTGGGCCGCTCCAAGTAGTATGCCAAACGGTTGACGTAATAACGACCAAGCACATCTGAATTATCACAATCGACGGCAACCAACTGCCGAGCTTCGATCGCCATTTCCCGTCTTAGCCAAGGAATCCGTTCATAGATTACTTCATCGGAAACAGCGTTCAGTCGTTTAGGCAATATTCGTGTTATCACCAATCCAAATATACCGCTCCCAGCCACCAGCACAAACAACAAAGCCAAAAATGACTCAAAATATCCACTGGGCATTCGCCACCCAAGATGCAATCCAAAAATAAAAATGGAAGCCAGGCCAACATAAATATGAAACTGCATCCAACCGGCGGCTGAACCGATGGCCGGCAGCATCGGCAGTTTCTTTCGAAGGTTAAATGCAGTCAAAAAGAACAGGCTTCCCAGCAGCCAATAGCCGCTGGTAAAACTACCGCCATTGAGTCTGCTATGTTCCCATTGAACGAACCTCCACAGCAAAAAGATAAAAACCAATGTCAGCAACGAATTTCGAAGTCGTCGCCGAGTCAAGTTGGATACGCCTGCATGATTCGATAAACCAAGACGCCGCAGCGACCAGCTCAATGGAGAGAATATTTTCTTGAACATCATTCTCTGAAACATTTCAGCGTCGACTCCAATTCGTAATGTCGTCGGTATGAGTCAAGTCGATGCGAATCAAAGCGTCATGAGGACAGGCGCGTAAGCAAGCTGGGCCACCTAATTGATCGCTGCACAAATCACATTTGGTCGCTTTCAAGATGGGCAATCCGTCGAAGTCCTGGATCGGTTGGCCTTTGGCGGTCTGGATTTCGACCATTTGAATATTACCATAGGGACAACTATTGGCACATGCCTGACACCCGATACACGTTTGGTCATTGATCGTCACAACACCCGTGTCCTGTTCCCGACCGATAGCACCGGTGGGACAACCAATCATGCAAACGGGATCCAAGCAGTGCATGCAGGCTTGGGTAACCATCCAATGATCATAGATTTCACCCTGGCGATTGAAACGTGGATTGTTATCATGAGTTGAGGCGCAGGCGCGGACACAGTCATCACAACGAGTGCAACGATCGAGATCAATGACCATCGCTTCTCGTCCGTTGACAAAACGATTTTCAACCAGAAATTCGATAAAATTCGGTTCAATGATCTCTTTGCGTTGAGTCTTTCGTCGAAAATTCCCGCTCGCCAACTCCGGTTGGGTCGGAAGTGGAAACGGCTGGTGATCGGCCGGCAGCGAGGGCAACAGAACTTCCTCCACAACTTCCGTGGGAATTTGCAGCACGTCAACATATCCCAGCGCGCGCAAGTTCAGCAACCAAGGAGTTTGTTCACCATGTTTCCAGTTGTGATGGATCTCTCGCAATCCAATCGATTTGCCTCGTCCCAGATAAGTAATCGTCTGTTCCCCGTGACCATGCCGTCGACTCAACCGAGCGAATCCGTTGCGGATCAGCATCAAACCGTTGACGTATTCTCCTTGGGCAACGATGATCGGTTCTGCTTGAATACGAGTGGAGATGTCTTGTTGTTTGGTTGATTTGAAGTTCTGATCCCACTGAAATGTGCCAAACGTTTCGAAGATGGTGGCGTCCGCAATTCGCTGGATTTGATGTGGTGAGAGATGCTGAAACATCGGTGTCTCTCGCAAATGTTCCTGCAAGTTGTTTTGACGATATTGTTGATCGATGTGGACTTTCATGGAGGAATGTCGCTTCATCATTTCACGAAAACCTTGCCAGCGAATTTCCAAGACCCGCATGGCCGATTTGGCAATCACGGTGGCGGACCGAGGGGAACGCGTCATCGCGGAAACTTCGCCGAAGATTTCGCCTGGAGTGAGCGTCTTGGTCTCATGGGCCGCCATGATACGAGGAATGTCGTGCAGAAACACTCGCGTTTGATCGCCGTCTCTTCGGATCTGCAACGGTTGGTTAGCATTCGAGTGATACGGTTCAGGAACATGAACTTCGGCCCGCCGGTGGTTTTTCCAAATCTGAGCAAGTGCCTTGCCCCAACCCTGTGACAATCCGTTCGAGAATCCTCGTTGTTTTTGCTTTTTTCGACCGAGAAATTCCGCTGGCAAGCTGTTGAGACTCACCAGCGCTTCACCATCAATAATTAGAAACGCGCTGCTGCCATAGTCCCCTTCCCGAACAATAAAATCACCGGGTTGCAATTCGAGTATCCGACAGTCATTCAGTAAAATCCCCGTCAGTGGAACGCTGGCGGAAAAAGCTTCGGGTGGCATATCACAAAACGGAGCAACATTGAGCAATTCCGCGACAATCGCCGAAGTCATGGCCGGATCATAAGGGAGATCCCACCGCAGGGGGCGATCGATTCGGACTTGCCTCGTGCTCACTTTCTCTCCTACCTGAATCAATCATGGTTGGCAGCAGTCAGTCGGGAATTGAGAGGATGAGATCCGAGCTACCGGTACTGACTGGGGGAGGGCAACAAGCTATCAATCGCAGCTAGCTGTTTGCCGTCGGCTTCCACTGCGAATCGCTCCCCTGCTTGCTTGATGGTATCGGCGATTTTCCCTAGAGACTGTTGATTATTCAATCGTAAATCGGCTGCCGCGAATGCAAGCAACGCCTGCTGTAAATGCGGATCGTTAATTTTTTGCTGGACGTGATATAGCTTCAGACTAACCCCAGCCGCCCGTTGAGCCAAAGAAACGCCGAAATCTGATTTTTCGGTGGCCAGTGAAGTCGCCCGAGTGCTGTATTCTAAATCAGCCAAAAGTCCCACGACGTACATCACACGTAGACGTTCGGGAGCCGACACGGCATTGAATTGACCACCGCTACGCATGTAATTGTGACGCACTATCCCTTGTGACCAAGCCACAAACTCGAACTCGGGGGAGCTGGCCAAGTGCCCGCCGACATTGACCAATCGCTCATTGGGAACCGTGTGGCATTGCAAGCAGTTGCTAGCGA
>JBGTHU010000619.1:0-2573 GCA_041745975.1 Mariniblastus sp. | reverse complement strand
TACAACCGAGACGGTTCTAAGTCGAGTCACGGTGAAGTTGGCGGGCGCCACACACATGACCGAAATAACGCCTTGGAATGGATGATTAACCAAGCGCAAGAAGCCGGGGTTCGGGTGCGGATGCCTAACCGTTAGAATAGGTCCACACTTATGCTTGTGTTTTCGAAAGGTGAGCTATGAAAGTATCTAAGTATGTCCCTTTGCTACTGCCATTTGGAATGGTGATGATCATTGGTTGCGATTCGTTTCAATATGTTGTGGAGGTATCAAACGAGTCTCCGGTCGAAATGACAGACGTTGAGATCGAGTTTATTGACTCGCCATTCCGTTTTAGGTACGGAGGATTGGAACCAGGGATTGCTGCAGGACGTGCTCAAGTCAAGACGATACCGAAAGAGGTACTACTCAAATGGAAAGTTAAGGGTGAAGATATGTCACGTAGGGTGGATGTGCCTCCAGTGGTCGTCAAGGGACTTAGAAGCAAAGGCCTGATGAGAAAACACGCTGACAGCAAGGTATTGGTTTTCGAGTTTCAGGAGGGTGGTGAGATTGTGGTGTTTCTCGAGATTTCCAATTTTCACTTGAGACCCGGGGAGTCTCATTACATTCCCGAGGAGAATAAGTCAATTAGAAAGGCAAAAAGAGAAGGCAATTAGGGGCGGTTCCGTGGTCAGATGAACCGATGTCGGGTTGATAATCAGAAAGATGGCGGCACGCACCTTTTGACGCTTTTCCTGGCGATGCTACCGCCTTCCTCTGGCCAGACCTTGTTTTTTGTTTTTGAGGGTAGGGGTAGGCCAGAGAGATTGCATAAAGTGCCTCCCACGAAAGGCACTGTCGTAAATTGGTAATTGCACAATTCGGGACAAACGGGGACGGGGGACAGGTCCCGTTTACCGCTTCTACCAGCTTATTTCTTTTTCGGTCGACCTGGATTTCGAAGAGTGCGACTTATGGAGTCACAATTGTTTTTGTAAGCGCACGGCGAAGGGCATGTTGACGCTGTTGTTATTCTTCAGATTTTGGACTGGAGAATTTTATGCGACGTCAAAGTTATTCTCGTGAGCAATGGTTGAGCTGGATTTCGGAACAGGCGTCCAGCGGATTAAGTATCGCTGGGTTCGAGTCATCAAAAGGTGCCACCCACCTATTGACTGGGAGAGTCAGGTTTGGTAGGTTTTGGGAATTCGACGTTTATCCAGGAGGTTGAGTCATGCCTAGGACGCCTAGAATCGAGGTGTTTGATCCTTCGGAAGTCTGTATTGTTCATGCGGTACAACGCTGTGTGAGAAGAGCGTTTTTAGCTGGAAAGGACCATGTTTCCGGAAAGGATTACGAACATCGCCGGGAATGGATTCGACGTCGTCTGGAAGGGTTGGCTGCCGTGTTCGGGATCGATGTCCTGGCTTACGCCATTCTCTCGAATCATTTGCACCTTGTGCTGCGCACGCGCCCAGATGTGATTGCGACCTGGAGCGATCGAGAAGTTGCTGAACGGTGGCTAAAACTCTTTCCTGGTCGACGTTTGGATGAATATTTAGGCCTGCCGACTGAAAATGATATTGATGCTTTGGCCAAAGATCGGGAACGGATCGAAACGATTCGCGAGCGTCTTGGTGATGTTTCTTGGTTGATGCGTTGCCTGAGTGAACCGATTGCTCGGATGGCCAATCGCGAAGATAACTGCACCGGACGTTTTTGGGAGGGGCGGTTCAAAGCGCAGCGGATCACCGATGAAGCTGGTCTATTGGCCTGTGCGATGTACGTTGATTTAAACCCAGTTCGAGCGGCGATGGCGTCGACACCTGAAGAAAGCGAGCATACATCGGCCTACGATCGGATCAAGGGATCACGGGGAGGCCAAGTTTCGTCGGTTGCCGTGGAATTACAGCCGTTAACTCGAGAGCAGGCGTCGCAGGAAATCAAAACGCTGACATTTGCGGAACGAAAAAAGAGGGTGTCAGCGCGGCGGCGTGGATCGGCGCGAATGATACGGCGTGATGCTTGGTTATCTCCATTGACGGTGGATAAGCGGCGTGATGCGGTTGTTCGTCCCAGTCAAACCGGGATTCGCGCGAGTGACGAAGGTTTTTTGTCGCTGGCGTTGCCGGACTATTTGGACTTGCTCGATTGGACGGGTCGTCAGGGTCGCAAGGGAAAGCGTGGCAAGATCCCAGCGAAAGTGGCCCCGATTCTTTCGCGGCTGGGGATCGAGGGAAGCATGTGGTGCGATTTGGTCTGGAATTTTAAGAAATATTTTGGCGGACGAGCTGGATCACCGAAGAGTCTGAAGTCGACAGCGGAGCAACAAGGTCGGCGTTGGTACCGAGGTCAAGCTGCCGCACAAGCTTGTTTTGTCGTCAGTTGACGCAATCAACGGCAAAAGAACCCGTCAACTCAGGCGATACTGGTGCGAGCTCAGCGAACTGGGCTACGGGATTATTGAGTTTGCTTATGATCCGGCTGGTCGGTTACAATTAAGGACTGATCAAAATGGCGACACGCAAACGTTGGTGTATGACATGGCCTCCCGTCTGTTACAACGCGATTACCGCACGAAGGCGAATTCGCCC
>JBGTHU010000618.1:0-2150 GCA_041745975.1 Mariniblastus sp. | reverse complement strand
TTGATCCAAGCCATTGTTTGATCACGGAAAAGCTTTTGGGGTTGACTTCCATCTTTTTGACAGGCGATCAGGTCCAACCAAGTCTGCTCACGATTTTGCACTTGAATCAACAGTCGTTCCCCATCGGGCGACCAAGTGACTCGCGAAATCAACAACTCTTCTCCGGCGTACTCATCGAGGGACACCCATGTTACCGAGGCAGTGGATGAGATGGGATCGGTTTGTTGATCGCGGGCAGTTGTTGGTGGCTTGGTGGGAGTGGTGTTACCTGCAGATCGCGTCACTCCGACGCGAACAACTGGTAGAGGTTCGCCCGCTTTGGGGTATTTAGAAACTTCCTGACGGCCTTTAATCGGCAGTAGATCCATCAAGGTAAAATCGGGTACGTCCGTTTCATCGAAAGCTAAAAATGCAACATGACTCGAAGTCGGATTCCACCAATAACCTTGAAAATTTCCTCGGCCATATAGTTCTTCTTGATAGACCCAATCCAATTTCCCGATTAAATGCTGGTCCGTCGGAGCGGCCACCGTTCGTATTATTCGACTTTCCAAATTCAGCAAATGCAGACCGGATGGAGTGACAAAGGCCAATTCCGTTTCATCATGATTAAACGATAATAGTTCCACCGCGAAATCAGCATCTCGCTTTGAGATGTTGGTGGCAGCTTTTAGGTCTAAAATTGGATTGCTATTCTGATTGTCTTGCAACCAATAAACCAACGCCTGCGATTCGCTTGACAGCACGGCATATTTTCGATTTTCAGTGACGATGGGATTTCGCAACAGCGGATTGATTTGGCGGCGGTCGACACCGGCACGTGCCAGTGCCGCTAATACGACATTGTTGGAAAAAGCGGGAGGGCGGCGGGGTGTGTAGGATAGCGTTGCGGCGTCCAGAATGGTCTGCCGCCGCCCGTCGCTAACCTCGATCAGGTTGCTGCGGCCCAACCATTTGGGGGGTGGTGTATCGTCGATCAATGAAAACGGGCCATCAATATGATCAAAAGTGATCTTTTCAGTGCGATTAACACGATCAAGTTTGGTCAATTGCATTTGGATAGGATCGGGAATCCGAAGAATCGGATACTCCCGACCAGCCACCAGTTCTTGATCTAGAAAATTCCAATAGACAAAACCATCATCCGAGCCTGATTCCAACAAGTAGGCTGCCAGACGCCCCAATGGCTGATTGGTCCTGACCACGATGGATCCATTGGGTATGTCTCGCATTAAAATTTTTCGAGTTGCCTCGACCGAAACACTCTGGTGTTTTTGAAACGCGGCGGAACTCCGGCGCACCTCCACAACGGTATCCAACTCGATCTCGCCACGAAACTCGCGGGATAGCTCCTCAACCCCAATCCCGTGCATCAACAATCGATCAATCATGCGGGAGAACTTGGGTGGAATGATGTAGGCAAACGGTAACGGTGTTGCCTTGGTACTGACGAAGTTACCGATATAGTCAACTTCATATTCATGGGGTTTGCCTTCTTGAAAACCTTTGACCATAAATTTCTGTGGAAACGCCGTCGCAGTAGCGGCCAACGAGAATTTGATCCGCTGAGGTTGGGCTTCTGCCATCGTGATCCAACTCCGATAGCTGTCGCTAATGACCGACTGAATTTCATCGCGGTGATCGGAAGCGTAATCTAAAATCGATTCGATGAAGTCTTTGGTGGCGAAAATCCGATCACGATAACTGATATAAGAGTAAGCTTCTGACAAGATGGACAGACAGCCTCTCAATCCGCCATATTCAGTACTGTAACGGGGTTGATAGCCGTATGAGTTCCAGCGATCTTGCTCACGGTTAAAATTACCATAATAAAATATATCTTGATCTTTTGCAGCCATCGATTCGGTAATCGCTGGCATCATCGAACCTCGCATATAGTGTCGAAGCGATTCCGATACGGCCGGGTTGTGCGGAATGTCGTAAGTCAAACAATAGCGATGTTGGGAACCATTGGTGGTATGGCAATCCACAAAAATATGCGGTTGGATTTTGTTCATCAACTTGACCAAAGCCCGAGTTTCCGGAGCTTCGATTTTCATAAAGTCTCGATTCAAATCCAACTCTTGTGCGTTTTCGCGACGTCCCATTCCTTGGTCGGGACCAATTTGACCGGGTCGATTGTACAATCC
>JBGTHU010000617.1:0-2154 GCA_041745975.1 Mariniblastus sp. | reverse complement strand
CCCGAGGAAGCCTGGCTCGCGAAATGCTACGCAGCCGATCCGCGGAACAGGCTATCGATTTGGCCAACCGCGAACTCAGTACTGGACTGTATGGCCCCGTGAGCTTGGTGGCGGCTGATTCCGATTTTGGATGGGTGGTTGAATCTGGAACTGAAATTCTCACCAAAGAATTGGAGCAAGGACTTCAGATCGTGGGCGAGATGGGACTCGATAACCCTCGCGATGACAGGTCGCGAATGGCTCACCGTTTACTTACATTGCAAACTCTCGATTCGCCAGTGAAATTTTTGGCGGTAGCGAGTAAAGTTTTGGCTCGGACTTCTCCTGATCCCCGTCGACCCAGCATGATTATCCGAGAACCCGGATATGCAACGGTCAGTTCAACTTTGATTTCGCTGGGCTCAAAGCCTCGGGATGCCATCTATCAGTATTCCAATGGAGCACCCGATCAAAATAAATTCGAAGATTTTTCGCCGATGTTGCGAGACATTTTGAGTCGGGGATTGAGGGAAAGTCGCGCCCAAGCGAAAGCTTGAGTTGGAGAGTATAGCGTCGGTTGAAAGCCTGGCAGAGGGAGTGTCCTAAACGCTGTCTCAGCCAGGCTGATGTCGATGAAAAGGACGATGACGATGGCTATGACGTTAGACTGCTGCTTGGACCGCTCGCTTCCGCCAAGCTCATTAGAAAATTACCGAAGCCCAAACCAAGTTGTCCAAGCCGCCCAAGACTTCCAAGGTGTCCAAGCTATCCAAGTTCGTATTCCGGCTCGGGTTCTTGGACAAAATCGGTGGTGAATTCGATCCCTTCGAAGAGAGCACTTAGCTTTCAAGAGCAGTCAAGAAACGGCAGTTCGATTTTCGAATCAACGCCTTCCAATGGATCGCGTAACAAACCGTTTTCCGTTCGCCGCATCACGATCGCGATTGGCTGGTGCTGACGTCATTGTAGGTGGATCGCCAAAGTGGCGAGGCAATTGCATGCGATTTTATTGTGTCGCAACGTCGATCCGCTCATCGCCCGAATCCAGCCTTCGATGTATTCGCTCTTGGTGAGTGTTTGTTCCTCCAGCACCAAATATTGTTCTACACTGAAACTCTCCTGGCGCTCCGCATTACTCATTTTCGGGGTCGACCGTTCAGCCTCTTATTTGCCTTTAATTCGCACCAAACTCACTTTAAAACAACCTATCAGGAGCTGAAGTCAAACAATTTTCGTAACCGCTCCCGGTTGGGAAGGCAGGTTTCCAATTACCTGCTCCACCCGCTATGTTGTTGATAAGGGATCCGACATCTAAACCGGTAGACTATGCATCACCGAGAGATTCCAAGATGATTGAATCCCAGAAGGGTTAAAGAATCGAAAAGGATCGTTCCGAGATGACACAGACACCGCAATGTGGCACAATACGGATTTGAACAATACGAGTGAAGCTGCCATGATACAAGCGAATCCAAGAAGATACAGCGAGACGACTCACCCGAGTTGGCGATCAAGTGCCTTGCTGATTTCGTCAACATGTCCATGCTGGATCTATACTTCCCAGCCTATAATCGACGCCGCAAAATCGATCTTTCCCCTTTAAGCCATTGCCGGTCCGTAAAACAGGTTTCATTGACTGCACGGACGCCTTTGATTGCGATTGATATTTGCGAGCACATGAAATTGACAAGCTCAACGTTGCAGGCCCAACAGGTTGATGATCAAGTGATAAAAGCCATTGAGGGAAACGGAGGAATTGAATCTCTTTGTTTTCATAGCATTTCGATTAATGGCACGCAACTCAGCTCGCTAAAAAATATGGCTTGCCTTAAAAGGGTGAGTTTTTTTAATTGCATACCAGTTAAAAATGATCAAGACACGTTTGACTTTCAGCCTACTAAACCGTTTGGTGGTAGTTTTGATGATTCGTATGATTTGCAATTGAGTCAAGAAGCCACCAACTGGTAAGAGCGCGAATTACCGGGTGCCCGAATTTGGGGAATACAACGTTAGCTGGTCGGACGGCAATCTCTCTCCTGACCCGCGAACGGTTACATCGAGACGCAGGACTCTCAGCGGGTTTGGGGGCTGGTTTTAATTTCTTCCAATCGTTGCAACAGGCGATCGGCGATGTCGGGATGCTGGGGTTGTAAATTGTTTTTCTCTGACGGATCG
>JBGTHU010000616.1:0-3116 GCA_041745975.1 Mariniblastus sp. | reverse complement strand
AGTTCCAATTTGCAGCGATTGAATGGCATACATTCTGTCATCGAAATCGACGATGCCGAACCGACCGACGAGCTGGACCTTTCAGAACTGATCGGACGAGCGATCCAGTTGGTGGAAGGAAGTGTCGAGCCTCGAACTTGGCAAGCGTTTTGGCGGTACACGATTGACGGAGTCGGAATGGAAGCGGTCGCCGCCGAACTGCAGATGTCAGCCGCTTCGGTCCGCCAAGCCCGCAGTCGGATTCTCCGCCGCATTCGCGAGCAACTGGGGGATTGTTGATTTTAGAATTCGTTTAATTAAACATCAGCGACAAACTATTATGTACCCGTGAACGGTTACCTATTTTTTTCACCCAATCGATTAAACAGTATCGCCCTGCCGGTTTTGCCGACAGGGCGATTTTACTGATATCGAAATGTCAAGACTCTTATTGAGAATCGATTTCCATGTTGATTTCGATTTGATCGTCAAATTCCCATTCTTCGTCGAACTCGAATTCATCTTCGGCGGCAGCAGGAACTTCGGATGAAGGATCGCGTCGAATCTTAATCACTTGATTCTGTTCCTCTCCATCAACTGTCATCACCAAGAGGTATTCGCCTGGTTGTACCGCTGGTGCGCGGAACCTGCGCCCACCCGCTTGGCCTTGTCCACCGGCACGATCACGATCGAGATTCCAACGAATCACATGGAGTCCTGGATCATTGGAAGTCTCTAAAGTCTTCACTACATTGCCTTGCAAGTCTTTAATGACCAAGCTGATCGATTCCGGTTGGTTGCTCAAGGAGTAAGCAACGGTTGCAAATCTGGGTGGATTTTGAGCCACAAATTGATTTGGGCCGTGGTCCCCTCTGGCTGGCAGATTCCTCCATAAAATAACGTCTCGAGGCTCATACAATTTAGCAGGAGCTTGCATGTTTTCTTCGGTAAACTGTCGTATCAACGACACATCGGCGACCCATAGGCTGCGACCGTGAGTCCCTGCGACTACATCTGGGACGTTGGGATGAATGGCGAACTCATGAACAGCCACTGTTGGAAAGTCGCGATTAAAGCGAGTCCAATTTTGACCTCGATCGATGGAATACCAGGCAGAAAATTCACATCCCAAATAGAGTAAATTTTCGTTGACGCGGTCTTCTCGAATGACCCGCACGGAACCTGCTGTAACGGGCAGATTCGACTTCAATGAGCTCCAAGTCTGACCATAATCTTCGGTTACGAAAATATAAATTCCGTCATCATCGCTGCGATGGCCATCTAAGGAGATGTAACATCGTCCCGCAGCAAAACGGGATGCTTCCAGCGCACTGACCCAACGCGGGCCTGGCATCAAGCTGGCTAAGGTTCCTTCACCCGAGGGAGCGGGTAGTACCTTGATGACAGGAGCAGTTGAAGATTCGGTTTCCTCGGCAGCGGCAGCTTCTTGCCTCTGACCGGAGCGTTGGCCACGCCGTTGCTGGCCCCCTGAAGATTCCTCTTCAGATTGTTCCAACTCGGTCGTTTCTGATTCGATGGTTTCTGATTCGGTTTCTTCATTTGCAGTCACCTCATCCGTAGCTTGTCGATTGAGTTTGAACTCAGCCGTCATTCGTCCGCCCCCCATCTCCATCTCTCCGGCAAAGACACCTTCCTTGACTTCTCCGTTCAGTTCCATCGAAAATTGTTCTCTTTCAATGGTCAGAGTCAGGCTTCCTTTTTCAGGATTAAAGGTTCCTTTCAGATCTTGCGATCCGCGACGGGATTCGAACGTGCCGCTGACCTTATTTTCCGTTTCCAGTTTCAAGACCATGGTGATCGGCAGTTCTCCTTGTCCGAAAGACATATTTCCCTGCCAACGGCCACTGATCGGGTCATCGGTAACAAGAGCACCGTTATTACTTTCCAGGTACCCGATCACGGCGAATGATGTGAACATACTATTCCCCATCGAAAGCTGAATTTGTTGCTCGGTCGGTGCATCCTGCTTTTTGGCTTCAAATTCAAGATCGATGCCGGCACCGGTGATCGAGATCACGCCCGTCATTTTCGACCTCTCTACTTTTCCGTTCAAAGAGAAAGCAATCTGGTCGGTATCGACGAAGCCGGTCAGTTTTCCTGAGCTAATATCAAATTCGGTGATTTCCAAGGGGACTGAACCGAGTGGACTTTCCACCGTACCAGTCATTGTCTTGTCATCGGTTTGGGATAGCTCCATAAAGAATTCGATTGGTTCTTCAGAGACCGCTGAATTGTCGATCATCCCTTGCCAACGTCCCGCGAAGGGATTTTTGGCAGTCTGTTTTGTTTCCATCTGCTCTGTTTTTTGTGGATCAACCACTGCAGATCCTTCGCGCGATTCTCTTTGACCGGCCGTACCGGAACCAGCAGCTGCATCGGCATCAGCAGCGGATTCTTCTGTTGCGGTGCTGGTTAAGTTGCCAGAATAAAACAAAGGCTGCCACTCCGTTCCACCATTTCGAGTACCCCAAACGGCTCCATCGGTGGTGCCGACGTACAACACACCCTCTTCCACGGGGGACTCGGTAATAGCACTTCCCGAACCTTGGTTGGTATTGGTGATTTCCGGTGAAATTGCCGCGGCATTGCTACCCCGTCGAGTCGACTTGAAGACATAATTACCGGCACTGTAATGGGTGCGGGAATTATGGGGTGACAACATGAAAGGCGTTTTCCAGTTAAACCGAAATCGCTGACCGCGAGCTTGGGGACGAAGCGAAGCTCGTTCTCCCGTTCGCAAGTTGACTCGTTGCATGGCACCATTTTGGCTTTCGAAGTAGATCAAATCGTGGTCTTCTGGATCGACAATCGTCAAGAATCCGTCCCCTCCACCGACTCGAAAAAAATCACTATTCGATGTGCCAGTACCATGCTTGCCCCGCATCGGGCCTCCCCAGCTGCCGTTATCCTGCAATCCACCATAAACGTTGTAGTCTAAGCGACTGTCGACGCCGACATGGTAGAATTGACCGATGGCGAATTTATTGAAATGATCCCAGTGAGCCATTCGATCATAGGTGATATAAATCCCGCCGTCGTTGCCCAGCAGCATATGTTTGGGGTTGCTGGGATTGATCCATAAGGTATGGTGGTCAACGTGAATTCCCTGGCTTCCG
>JBGTHU010000615.1:0-3537 GCA_041745975.1 Mariniblastus sp. | reverse complement strand
GCTGGAAGACGATTGCTTGCCGAACGATAGTTTTTTTCCTTTTTGCGAAGACTTGCGGGAACGTTATGCAGACCATTCTCAAGTCATGACGATTTGCGGTGTTAACCATTTAAGTCAACCTGATCCAATCGATTTAGCCGTTCCCGTTAATCCAGACACCTTAGTCGATTCGCTCGATTCAAACCCACCAATACTTTCTCAATGCGACTACCGGTTTTCCAAGTACCCGTTGATTTGGGGATGGGCCAGTTGGCGGCGAGCATGGCAACATTACGATCTTGAGATGGAGCAATGGAATGATCCCACTATCGCTTCGACCGTTCTCCAACGTAACACCGATTCTGTCGACGAGTATGATTACTGGCATTCAATCTTTTCCCGTCAGGCTGCAGGCGAGATTGACACTTGGGATTACAGTTGGACGTTTGCCTCTTGGCTAAATGACGGATTAACCATCGTTCCAGCCAAGAATCTGATATCGAACGTAGGTTTTGGGTCGCAAGCAACTCACACCACCGATCCGTCCAGTCCATTCGCGAATCTACCGGTTTGTGAATTGAAACTCTCCAAGCATCCGGATCGAATTGAAAGAGACGCCCAATGGGATCGCCTGGCCGATCGCTATTACTTCCCTCGCTCCCAATGGGTGCCTCCTGCACCCAAGCGACAAACCACCAATTGGCGCCGCTGGTTTTCCAAGTTCAGCACTTCCGCTCGCCGCCGAGTTTAACTCGATGGCAGCAGGAGTCGTCGTCAGTCTCAGGATCGAGATCGATATCGAGATCTCGATACCAATTAATTTTCAACCCGTTGTCTAAATTCTATTCGTCTTGTAAATTTTCCCGGCCCAACCCAATTTGTCGCGTAGTGTGCGGTAGTAGTTTTTACCCGGAACCTCAATCAATTGAAAAATCTGATCCGCCGCGGTAATTCTCAAGCGGTCGCCGCTTTGAATTGTGGTGAGGACCTGTCCATCGAGCACGACGCTGGTTGACTCGTTGGGACGGCTGACGGTGATTTCATAAACGCGATCGGCCCGATCGACGACGGGGCGAACGGTTAACGTGTGAGGATTGATCGGCGCTATAATAAATGCTTGTAGATCTTTCCGCAAGATTGGCCCCCCGGCAGAAAGGTTGTGAGCCGTCGAGCCGATCGGTGTGCTGAGGATTAACCCATCGCAGTCATAAGCGGTTGCCAATTCTCCATTGACATACAATTCAATGGTCTGCATTTCAAACGGATGCCCACCCAGAATCGCCACTTCATTCAGGCCGACGGTGTCGTGCAGTTGCTTCCCCTCACGAAAAAACTGGCATCTGATCATTAGGTGATCGACCACTTGATGCTTGCCCGCAAGGATATGGTCGAGAGCGGGCGTTAGTTGGTCGGGGTTCAGATCTGACAAAAATCCTAATTTGCCCAAGTTCACACCCAGCGCCGGAATACCGGGGGCCGCGATCCGCTTGGACGCTCGCAACATCGAACCGTCTCCCCCGAATACGATCGCTAGGTCGGCTTTGACGTCGGTCAAATCTTGAGAATAGTCAAAATCTTCCAAGATAATTTCACACCGCTGTTTGATTGCATCTCGCAGATTTTCAACCGTAGGAATTAAGCGTGGCAGCCGATCCCCTGACCCAAGTAGGATGACATTGAGTCGTTCCATAAATCGTTAATCGGTGGTTGTTGGGATTTGGTATGGTGAGGCCGGTTTACCAAAATCAGTGGCAGGAAAAATTAAAACGAAAGCAAAACGGACGGACGACTAAGAATTTTGTCATCAGGCAGCTGCCAACCTAGGCTTGGAAAGACGCGGTTAATTAATGTAGGGTTCCAGTATTTTTTGGGTTTTTCGCTGACGATCGCTCAAAAACCAGTTGACGTTGGCACGTCTGAATTTCGATGGGCCTCGCGACACCGCTCGGCAATTCCCACGACATCTAACGACAGTTCATTTAATACTTCGGATCTTGATTGATGTTCGACAAAACGATCGGGAATTCCAATTCGGTAGACATTTTGGGTATCCAATCGCATCTCATTGGCGGCTTCCAAGAAGGCGCTACCAAACCCGCCCATCAGCATGGCTTCCTCAACGGTCACGACGAAAGGAGATTCTTCAAGGGATCGTCGAACCATTTCAGTATCGATCGGTTTGACGAAGCGGGCGTTGACTACGCTTAGTTCGATGCCTTCCCTTGCCAAAACATCGGCGGCTTTCAAGCAGTTCTCCAATGTCGCTCCGCAGGCCACCAGGGTTCCATGGTGCCCGGTACGCAAGGTCTCCGATCGGCCCAACTCAATTTTTTGAAACTCCCGTTCCAGGTCAACCGCGTCTGTTTTGGGATATCGAATCGAGCAAGCAGAGGAATGTTTGAGAGCAAAGTCGAGCATTGCGCCCAAATCACTGGCGTCTCCGGGAGCCATCACCACCATATTAGGTAAAATCCGCAAGTAGCCAAAGTCAAATGTACCGTGGTGGGTGGGCCCATCATCTGCGGTCAATCCTCCGCGGTCCAACATAAATGTGACAGGTAAATCCTGCAGACAAACTTCTTGAAAAATTTGGTCAAAACTTCGCTGAAGAAATGTACTGTAGATATCGACAATTGGCCTTAGACCGACTTTACATTGCCCTGCCGCAAAAGCCACCGCATGTGATTCACAGATCCCGACATCAAAGAATCGGTCAGAAAATTCTTCGCGGACGGGCTCCAATTTATTGCCCTGGCACATTGCTGCCGTGATCACGGTGACTTTCGGATTGTGACGCATCTGGTCGGCAATCGCATCACGAGCATGATTTGTGTAGGCTTTTTTTGCCCCTTGGGATTTTGGAACCGGTCTCCCTTCTTCGTCGGTTTCGAAGGCTGGCGGAGTATGGAAGTAAACGGGATCTTCGGCGGCGGGCTTGAAACCGTATCCTTTTTGGGTAATCACGTGCAACAACACGGGCCCATCGATTTTGCGAACCATTTTTAGATATTTTTTCAAAACCCCGATGTCATGTCCGTCGATCGGTCCAAAATATTTAAACCCAAGTTCCTCAAACATCATCCCGCCATGCAATCCGGCTTTGACCCCTTCCTTAATTTGAAATAGCAATTTCTCTGTTGAATCACCTAGTACGGGTACTCGCTGCAGCATGTTGACTACTTCTGATTTAACTCCCGAGTAGAAGCGGTTGGAGCGGAGTCGATCGAGGTAGCTGGCCAAGCCACCGACACGGGGACAAATTGACATTTCATTGTCGTTAAGAATTACCAGCATTTTTGACTTTAGCCAGGCCGCATTGTTGATCGCTTCACTGACAATTCCAGACGGAAACGCCCCGTCGCCAATCACGGCGACTGAATAATTATCTTGACCCAACAAATCCGATCCGCTGCGGAGGCCGACCGCCGTCGATACGCTGCAACCAGCATGCCCCGTCACAAACAAATCATAATCACTCTCGGCCGGATTCGGATACCCCATCAAGCCGCCCTTGGTGCGAATCGTATGAAATTGTTCGTAGCGTCCGGTGATTAGTTT
>JBGTHU010000614.1:0-3053 GCA_041745975.1 Mariniblastus sp. | reverse complement strand
GAACGGAAAACAGCGATTCTTTCCGCCAGCTTCTCAGTTACAAGATCACGGCGGAAAAATGTGCGGTATTCCGCTGCCATAGTTAACGGGAACTCTTGCTTTTCAGAAAGTCGAATAGATTGATGCGGTTGCAGCCGAGTGAGTCACCATCAGGAAGCGAGGCCCCTGTAACTCGCGTGAATTTTTTTTGGTATGCCTTCTCCCGTGTGCTCAATCCGATTGTCGTGTTCTCGCAATCAGGGCGATGGCGAACACCTGGAAGGCTGCAGACGCTGCGCCATAAAAAAGGATTCGCGATAGGTAAATGTTTTGCATGTCGGTGGGTGACACGGCTCCTGGTACATATGATATCAGTCCTCCGATCCACATCCAAGCAAGTAGTGCCAATGAAATTGTCAGTGACAGAACAGCTAGACGACGACTCACTTTGCTGAGTAGTTGGCGGGGGACGATCTCTGGATCAATTTGGTTGCCTGACTTTCCGGTCATGGCAGTTGCTTCGTAAGGGTTCATCGGCGGAATCGATTGTGCGTTGAACTTTGTCGACCGCCCCTGGACATTTCCAGGGACCTACTAATCGACATGACCTCTGACGACCAAGTTGAGCCAAGATGGATCAACCTGATGTTAACTAATCACCACTCGCCGGTAAAGTAGAGGATCATCGGTTTGCCAGAGTCGGCGGCTCCGCGCTCATGCGATGGTTCGGTCCGCCTTGTTGCCTGGGCACTGCTAAAACCGGTTATTTGAAGACATCCACAAGGCGTTGAGCTTCTGACTTTGACGAGAAGTAGCCAACGGTTGGGGCAAACGTTTCGGCTCGTGCCTGCACGGGAACAGACTCCTTGGAGTTGTCCTTTTCGTAACGGTGTAGCCCCCAATGCTTGCCGTCCACCAGAACCGTTAGCAGTCGCATCTCGTTGCCTTCAAACGAATCGGCCAGGTCATTGCGAGCCTTTTCAGTGAGGCGTAGTTCCACCATGTATTTAATACCCAAACCGCTTTTGCTATAGTCTTGCGTGTGAAGCCTCGCCTCCGAGACCTCGGTCTTGGTAAGGACGAGGGCCGGTTTCTTGTGCGGGTATACGGTGTCTTTCGACGGATCGTAGCCCTTCACGAACCCCTTTTCCTCAGTCAAGCCCTCGATATGCGTTCTCTCTACCCAGCGAAGTTCCACTTTGATCTTAGGTTTTGCGGGTGGATTCTGGCCAAATGAGGCGGGAACAGTGATGAAGTACGCAACGAGAACCAGTAGAATATGAATGTACCATGCCATGCTTGCTTTCCTCCGATAGGGACAAAAAAGTTCAGTACACATACCTGCGAATTTCTGGGTGCCGGATGATTCCGCCGAACGACAGCGGAAATATGGCCGCCGGGGAAAGGTTTGTCATTAATTCGCAGTAACTCGGCGGCTCACATTCACCGCGTTGTTAGGCAAGTGGCAAGTCGACCATCGATTCGAACAAACGACGAGCGATGCCAGATTTACATTTTCGATTAAAACTAAATTATAGCTGACCATTGAATCCAATGGCAAGTCTCCAACAGAAAAAAAAGTGAAAACTTCCAGCTCATTCCCTATTTCGCGTAGTGTGCGGTTTTGCTGCCCCACGCATCGGCTCGATCGAAAGTAACATCGCGACCAACCAAACGATTTACTAACACGGCGCTATTCGCCTAGGTTTGCTTCGTGTTGCTCGGCGTCCGCAAGGTCTTTTGTCCGCCCTGTAGCCCGTTTGTTCTTTATTAGGTCTGCTAAGCCGATGACCGTTGTCTTCAGCCCATCCCAATCTACGGTCGTGCGATTCGCCCATGCATCCTCGAAGACGACACCGTCGATCTTAGTTAAGATATCAATTCGAACTGGCGGGACCCCAATTTGAAATACCATCCCAGGTGCCGATAGGTCCTCAACAGTTAAGTCGTGCAGTGGGGCGCCAAATCGCGAGCGCCAAATCGCGAGAGACAAGCGCTAACCCATCGGCCTGTGTGTTTGTTTGCACGAACCCAGATACCGATATCACCAGTTGAGCGGGAGTATCCATTGGCGGCCAAGGCATGAGCCTCCACTAACATACAATCAACGGCTGAGTCGGTGAACTCGGACAACATATCTTTGAAGTCGGGATGCAGCAATGTTTCGATCCTTTATGGACCATGAAGCAATCGTCACTAGCCAAACCATATTCAAGCGATCCATCATCGAATGGTCAACCACACGACTACCATCACCTTGGCAGGCGAGGCTGGTTTTCATCGCCTGGATTCATCCCTCTAATCATTGGTCTTTAATTGGTCAATTTTTTGCTGAATCGCGTTGACGATCTCGACCGTCGATAATTTCTGCTGGCGAGCTTGATCGAGTTCTTTCTCCAGTGCTGATAGGCGTGCCTTCAATTCTTGTTCGGCTTGTTCTTGTTTGATCAGTTGTTCTTCAGCACTGGATAGATCTGAACTGAATTGCGCCAGCAATTGGACGAACTCGATTTGCTCGGTCCACTTTGTCACTTGATTTTGAGCCTGCTCGATTTTATTCATTACCTCAGCAACTTGCTGAGATTGTTCGTTCCGCTGCGTTCGCAATGGCTCGATTTGTGTTTGAAGCTCGCCGATCATGGTGTCAAACGTTGCGATTCCCTCCAGAGAAGAAGCGAGCTGTTGTTTTAGTGGTTCCAGCATTTGCTGGAGCGTTGTTTGTTGTTGTTTATTTCCGGAAATCATTGATTCCAGTTGGCTTCGCCGTTGGTTTACACCGGCCATTTTGGCTTGCAGTTGATCTCGCATCTGTATCCATTGTTCATCGTCGGACAATAGCGTAGCAATTTGCTGCAATTTTTCGCTGGCATCCTGCAACAGCGGCATCGTTTCGGCAAGTGTGGCGTTTTCTGTTTCCATGGTTGTCGCTGTCTGGTCAAGTTGTTCCAACTCCTTCATGGCGGTTGAAATTTGTTCCTGCAAGGGAGTCTGCTTTTTTAGTTCGACCGCTTTTTGATTTTCCAGAGATGCCAATTCGGACGTCAGTTCGTTTAATTTAGCTTCCGTCAAATCCA
>JBGTHU010000613.1:0-3527 GCA_041745975.1 Mariniblastus sp. | reverse complement strand
ACCGTTTCCGGGGTATCGTTTTGTTAAACAATCAGCAATTAAATGAGCCACCACCTCGGTGTCGGTCTCCGAATGAAACTGGTAGCCCCGCGATTTGAGCATGGATCGCAATTCAGCGAAATTTTCGATCACGCCATTGTGCGTAATGGCCAACAGGTCACGACCGCCCACGTGGGGATGGGCGTTTGCATGCGTCGCCGCGCCGTGGGTCGCCCAGCGGGTGTGCCCAATGCCGACACTGGCCGAAATCGGGGATTCGGCCATCGCCTGAGCCAGCGTGGCAATTCTGCCCACTGATTTGACAATGCTGAGATTCGAATTGGCGTCGACCAAACATGTTCCGGCACTGTCATAACCCCGATATTCCAATCGGCGCAGCCCTTCCAGTAAAAACTCTTGGGCAACACGATGTCCAACATAACCAACTATTCCACACATAGTCACTCCTGTGGTATTCTAATTCGGGGGCAAAGGATTTGGCTTTGTTTGAAAAAGGGGCTGAACCTTAGAAGGCGATTCCACCAGAAAGTTCGCCATAGGGGGCTGACCCCTCTTCAATCAATGCCTGATAGAATCGTCGTCAATAAAACTCAATCATAGTATAAATTGTCATCAATGTCACATCAAAATTGGAAAGCGGAAGTCGTTTCTATCGGTGATGAAATTATTAGCGGTCAGCGACTCGATACCAATACCCAGTGGTTGAGTCAGCAATTGAGTCATATCGGTATTCCGGTTCATTATCATTGTTCCGTTGGTGATGATCTTGTGGATCATGTGCAGGTGTTAAAAACTGCGATTGAGCGAGCTGATTTGATCCTCATGACAGGAGGTTTGGGGCCGACCGCCGACGATTTGACTCGCCAAGCGATCGCCGAGGCGGCGGGTCTTGAACTGGAATTTTGCCAAGCTGAGTTTATCAAAATCGAAAGTCGGTTTCGTGCTGCCCATCGACCGATGCCGGAAAGTAACCGATTGCAGGCATGGTTTCCCCGAGGTTCACGATCGATTCCCAATCCGGAAGGAACCGCACCAGGAATCGACTTGCAGGTCCCCCGCCCCATCGGGCGCCCAGTGCGAATCATTGCCTTGCCGGGAGTGCCGGCGGAGATGAAACAGATGTGGGAACAAACGGTGGAAGACGAACTGCGCCGATTTACGGGAATCGATTCCGTTTTTTACTTCCACACCCTGCATTGTTTTGGTGCGGGTGAGAGTCAGATTGAAGCAATGCTGCCCGGCTTGATTGAGCGAGGTCGGGATCCGAAGGTCGGCATCACAGCCTCGGAGGCCACGATTTCACTCCGAATCGCCACGAAAGGGCCTTCCGAAATCGAATGTCAATATAAAATTGCACCCACGTTGGCAACGATTCGCCAGTCGTTGGGCGAATTGGTATTTGGGGAAAATGGACAGACGTTAACGGACGTGACTTGCGAGCTGTTGCGGCGGACGAACTGCCGATTGGTGATGATCGACCAAGTCTTTGATGGCGAAGTCGCCGCTCAGCTGGCATCTCCGTTGGTGCATCTCATTGACAGCCAATACGGATTCGATTCGCTCAGTCAGTCAACCAATGATGTGGGAGTAATCGATCAAGTCGCGGTTCAACTGGCCCAACAAGCCCGCTTGTCTGCCGCCAGTGAAATAGGGATGGCAATCGTTTCGAATCGGTTGCTAGACGAAAAACAACCGCCGTCCAACATACAGGGTGAACGAGCCGAGATTGAGCGGAATGCTGGGAGCGAGACTGCAGTAGGGCGAGCCGAAGTCGCGCAAATTGCAGTTGCCATTAGTGATGGTTGCACCAGCGAGCATTGGTCGTTCGCCTATTGGGGCCATTCCGCTTGGAGACGAAGTCGCGCTATCAAGCAAGTGCTGAACCTGCTGAGGCTATATTTAGCGGGAAGGGACTGATTGAAGGCCCCGAGATCTAGGCGCCGAATTCTCGCAATCGCAAACGAACCAGAAATTCGCCGCGTCTCTTTCCTTTTTTGTCAGCCGTGCTTACTCATTCACCAATTTACCATTTTCCAGGCGAACTTTTTTTTGAAAATCGTCGGCTAATTTGAGGCTGTGGGTGACGCAGATCAGCATCGCGTTTTGAGTTTGCTGGAGTTCGATCAAAACTTCGCCGATTTTATCCGCGTTGGCGGGATCCAAACTACCAGTTGGCTCATCGGCCAAAATCAATTCGGGATTCAATATCAGTGCCCTGGCGACTGCCACTCGCTGGCGTTCACCCCCCGACTATTCTCGGGGAAGGTGGCTGGTGCGATCTTGCAAACCGACTTGCTGCAACAACCATTCGGCTCGTTCGACTTTTTCCTGGCGTTCGGTTTTTGAAACACTCGGGTTGGCCAAAACGGGGATCAAGATATTTTCAATTGCTGTCAATTGGGGCAGCAAGTGATGCTCTTGAAAGATAAAACCGATATGTTGATTACGAAAGGCGGGGAGTTCGGTGACAGCGATTTGGTTCAGATCGGTGCCCAACAATACCACTCGGCCCGAAGTCGGTGCGTCCAGCGTTCCGGCAATGTGTAAAAAAGTGCTTTTACCGCAACCGCTGGGCCCTACCACTGCCAAGCTTTCCCCCCGATTCAGTTCCAGCGACAGCCCGTCGAGAATCCGCAACGGCTGACTTGGCGTCGCAAATTCTTTGGTAATATTTTCGGCAATAAAGTCTGGCATGGAACTCGTAACACTATATTTGGGGATGTTTAAGCCGGGTGCGATCAATCAATGTGCGATTTTTCGCGATTGACTAAGAGAACGTGGTGTTCTTTTGCTAAATGGAAGTCCCATAATTTTTTTGGCTCGGCGGAAAGCGACAGAAATTGACCGAACGGCAATCGCAGGTTAACTTATTCGTTACCGTCCACGGGTAGGCAGAGAGGTTGAGGCTCCTTTTGAAACAATAACCACTCAATGTGTCGCTTTGTCTCGGCAGAAGCCTCGACCTCCCTCCAAATTTCACCGATTCTGTGAGGCTACAAATACCCGTGAACGGTTACACTCTTTTTTGCTATCAGTCGGGGTTGTCTCCAGCCGAACCCCTATTTAGCTTAACATGATACGTTGTCTGCACCAAGAACCCTATCCCTAGGGAGAATGGCGACTCGAAACGAATGAACGGAAAATAATTTACAATCAAGTGGCAAGATGGAGTTTCTATTTGGACTGTTGGGCGGATTGGGTCTGTTCTTGTTGGGCATGAGCCTATTTTCCGAGGGGCTGAAAAAATTTGCCGGCGATTCGCTGCGCGTTTTTCTGCTCTCCTGCACCGCATCCCGCTGGCGAGCGTTTTTATCGGGAGCCAGTATCACGGCATTGGTGCAGTCTTCCAGTGCCACCACCGTGATGGTGATCGGGTTTGTCAGTTCCGGATTGATTACCTTCAATCAGGCATTGGGTGTTGTCATGGGAGCAAGCTTTGGAACGACAGCCACAAGTTGGATCATCGCCTGGATTGGGCTTAAGTTCAGCGTCGGTGTTTACGCGTTACCGGTGTTGGGTTTGGGAGC
>JBGTHU010000612.1:0-4661 GCA_041745975.1 Mariniblastus sp. | reverse complement strand
CCAGCCTCAATGCGGAGGGATCGGCTCGAATCCCACTATCGTTTACCGATTGTTCGATCGAGCTGGTCTCAACCGATACGACTCGCCCTCCAGTAATTTTTTCTGATGTGAGTCTAAATGTAACTCCCGTCGTTTTTGAGCATCGCCCGCTGATCGAGATCAAGGGTGAGTTCAACGCTCCAGACGTGGCTGAAGGAAAGATTTTGATTTATTTGGATGAACCGCAACGTACTTGGCAGGGGCACGTTCAGATCACCAAGTTCGTGATTCACCCTAACATCATCGCATTGCTGCCTGCGAAACTGAGCGAAGAATTTTCCCGATGGCCAACGATCGAAGGCCGCTTGCAAGGGATGGCGACTTTAGCCGGTAATATTGGAGTCGACGATTCATTGCGATACGATTTTCAAGGACACTTGTCCGATTTCGTCTGCGAGGATCCGAACTTGCCCCTGCCAATTCGCAATATGAATTTGGATTTTTCGGTCACCAATCATTCGGTCAAATTGGACAATGTATCCGGAAGATTGGGCAATAGCCGATTCCGAGTCAAAGGGATTTGGCAACGGCAAGCTTTTAATCCCAGTTGGCAGGTCGAGGGGAGCATTGACCAATTCGATTGCGACCAAATTCCCAAATTTTTGGGTTGGCTACCCGAGAGCTATGCCAACTTGTACCATCAGTACTTACCCAGCGGCAAAACGGACATGAACTTTTTAGTGGGTGATCACTCATCCGGTTTCCTGCAACATCTCTCCTTGTCATTTTCAGACATGTCGTTTTTACTAGCGGC
This sequence comes from Mariniblastus sp., assembly GCA_041745975.1. Taxonomy (GTDB): domain Bacteria; phylum Planctomycetota; class Planctomycetia; order Pirellulales; family Pirellulaceae; genus Mariniblastus. Next base: position 3,868 of record JBGTHU010000612.1, on the reverse strand, counting down.
TTTCCCTTATCCGTTCAAAAAATGCGGAGGCAATGTGCACCTGACACCGGAAATTTGCCGAGTCCACATTCAGTCTCAACCCGGTGCTCAACGCTTCATCTGTCAAGGGAGCATTGAAAATCCCGGCCCCGGTGCCAAGTTCCACTTTGACATGTCGGCCCCTGATGGTTTAATAATCGACGAGAAGTTCTATCAAGCCCTCTCGGTTGACACCAAGATGGCCGACGTAGTGCAGGCGTTCAGACCGTTTGGCCAGATGCTGGTTGAGGGGAGCGTCAGCCGAAATGTCATCGATGGGCCAGTCGAACAAGAATTTGATTTAGAATTAGTTGATTGCGCCGTCCGCCATCGGAATTTTGATTATCCGATCTACAATCTGTATGGCAAAATCGAATTTCGAAACAAGGACTTGAGATTTGTCAGTCTCAGTGGAGGACATGGCCCGGCGACTCTAACAGCAGCTGGAAAGTACAGCCGAACTCAAGGCTTGGACGTTCGGTTCAATTGCCAATCAGTCCCGGTTGATCATCAATTGAGAGATGCATTGCCGGCAGATTTCCAGGAAGTCTGGCGAGGCATCCAACCACGGGGCATGATCAATATGGCTGACGTAAGAATGTTTCAGGATCAGGCTGGTGAGCCCCTTCAAGTCCATGTCGATGCCTATTTGAAAAAAAACGAAGGGGATTCCGATGATCAACCTTCGGTTTCAATTAAACCAGTTTGGTTTCCCTATCAGATCGATGATTTGGTTGGTCAAATTAGTTTGGGCGGCGGTAAGGTCAAATTGACCAACATGTCGGGCAAACATGGCCGCAGCTGGTTCGCTTGGCAGGCCAGCGGAAGTTATGACGAATCCAATTGGGCCATCAAGTTTCAAAACTTGGTGGTGGGTTCACTCAAGCTGAATGAAGATTTATTGATGGCTGTCCCCACTCAGTTGGCTCAAGCGATTGGCAAACTGCAGTTTAACGGTCAAATAAACTTACAAGGTGATGTGACGATTTCCGGCCAGCGGGAGTCGGCTCGACCGCCGCTGTCCAGTCAAGTCCGAAATTTGCAAGAAACAAGGCGAACCGTCCCCAGTCACCGGCTGGATTGGGATCTAAGAATGGATTTGAACCAAGCGGCGTTGCTGATCGGAATACCTGTCAACAACGTGTTTGGCAGTGTCTACCTCAAAGGAGGCTATGACGGAAGCAACGTCCTTTGCAGCGGCGATTTAGCACTCGATTCGTTAATGATCTACGATTCACAAATAACTAACGTGTCGGGACCGATATGGATCGACAACATGCAAACCCGCGTCGGCGTATTCGCCACGGATCAGAATGCTGGTGATTTGCCCTCGATGGAATCCGCCAACCGGGCTGCGGGTCGTGACCCAATCCAATCTGCCAATCCGCGGTCACTAATAGGATCGGTTAATGGAGGCGTCTTAAAATTGGATGCTCAAGTCTATGGCGGGCAACGGGGTGAGTTTTATTTGCAGACCACATTGGCTGATGCAGATTTCTGTTCCGTTTGTGGTGACCACGCACCGGGACTGGCTGATGTGAAAGGAAGAGCCTACATGGCGTTGCGATTGACAGGAAACAGTCTGGGTACGCATTCGCTTCGAGGAAATGGATCGATCCAATTACGACAAGCCGAACTGTACCAATTGCCGGTGATCCTTTCCGTCCTGAAATCATTGCGAGTTGGCAGTCGCACACGTTCCGCATTCGATTCCAGCAACATCGATTTTCTGGTTAATGGGCGAGAGATCGAACTCAGTCGATTCGAGATGTTGGGCGAGCCGATCTCGTTGTTGGGCAACGGCAAAGTCGACTTTGACCGAAATATCGATCTGAATTTTTACTCCGTGGTCGGTAAAAACCGTTTTCATCTGCCGATCATTTCTGACTTGTATAAAGCAAGCAGTCAGCAAGTATTGTGGATCAACGTGGATGGGACGCTGGATCAACCGCAGACCCATCGAAACGTCCTGCCTCAACTCAATGATACCCTGAAACAGTTGTTCCAACCGATTGAATACGACCCCAATCAACTCCCATGGGGCTGGAACCAGCCATACCAAAGAAACCTCTCCACTGCCCCGGCGACTACGATAATACGATAAAAACGATATCTCAAGCGGGGCCTAGAGGGACAGCCCTCTTTGGTTACAATGCCTAATGGCTATCTATAAAAGGGGTTAGGCTCACTCCTGCGAGTCCAAACAACCGTAAAAAATTGTCGCCTCTCAAGGGTCTGATCTCTTTTTCAGATAGCCTTTAGGTGTATCCCTTAGGCTTGTCCTGGGGGATTTCAACTCAAGCGACGGCCGGATGCTTACCCTCGTAAAACGGACTGTTATCGGATAAAATGCGAGTGGTTAATTAAACGATCAATAAATAAACGATGTCATTGAATCGTTTCATCGGTTACGTTTTTTTGAATTACGTTGATAAGTTATTTTCCAGCAAAATGTTGCTAATTTTTTGGGGAGGAAGCCAATGCCAGTTATTGCGATACAGACACGACCGAATCGTCGTTCCACCAGCGTGCTAAGTTATTTGGCTTGGTTCCTGGTTTTTCTTCAAATTCCATTCATGCCAGTATTGTTTTCGGCCACCATCGATGATCCGCGGTGGTGTGAATATCTGCCCGCAGGTGAACCAGCTGATATTGAAAAAGCCAAACACGTTGTCTTGATCGCCGGTGATGACGAGTATCGATCGGAAGAATTCATGCCGATGTTGGGCCAAATCTTGGCCGTCCACCATGGATTTCGAGTCACCGTGTTGTTCCCGGTCAATCCGGAGACGGGAATGATCCAACCTTCCTATCAAAAAAACATTCCTGGCATGCATCGCGTGGACGATGCCGATTTAGTGGTGTTGGCATTGAGGTTCCGACAACTGCCGGATGAACAAATGAAGCACTTCGTTGACTATTTCGAATCGGGAAAGCCGATCATCGGAATTCGGACTTCCACCCATGCCTTTAATTATCCGGCCAACAGCACCAGCAGTTACAAGCAATACAGTTTTAACAATGGTCAAGATTGGCCGGGCGGGTTCGGCAAACAAGTCTTTGGAGAGACGTGGGTTAACCACCACGGTCGACATAAAGTCGAAAGCACTCGAGGGGTGATCGAAGGCCAGTTCGCTGAGCACCCGATTTTAACCGCCGTTCAAGATGTCTGGGGAGACACCGATGTCTATGGCATTGGCGATTTACCCGCTGGCACTGAGATTCTGATGCGAGGTCAAATCCTCACGGGAATGCGGCCTGACGATTCGGCCGTCGAAGATAGTCGGAATCAACCGATGATGCCAATTGCCTGGACGCGGAACTACCGACATGCCAATGGGACTCAGGCTCGTATCTTTTGTACTACCATGGGAGCAGCCACCGATTTTGAAAATGAGGGGCTACGTCGACTGCTGGTCAATGCTTGCTATTGGGGACTGCAAATGGAAGAAAAAATCCCGCAGCGGTCAGTCGTTGATTACGTGCTTCCTTATCAGCCAACACCGTATGGCTTTGGTACCGAAAGAGACGACCTAACGCCCGCCTCGTTCCGTTATCCGCCTCGATAAATTGATTAACAGGAATGCTGTGTCGATCTTAGAAAAAATTGTAAATCATAAGCTTGAAGAAATTGCATCGGCCAAACGAAGGCTCCCCTTGCAAGAGCTGGAGTCGCTATTGTCCGACAGCCCGCCGCTGCGCAACTTCGTGACCCCATTGAAGTCTCCCGATCGGATGGGGTTGATCGCGGAAGTCAAAAAGGCCAGTCCCTCCAAAGGAATCATTCGGCCCGATTTTGATCCGCTGGCGATTGCGTCCTCCTATCAGGCCGCGGGAGCGGACTGCATCA
>JBGTHU010000611.1:0-2648 GCA_041745975.1 Mariniblastus sp. | reverse complement strand
AAACTCTCGCTATGATTCGCATCGCACTGAACCACAAAACCACATATCACTACGACCGCCCGGTACAATTGGGGCCACAGATTGTGCGGCTTCGTCCGGCACCTCATTGTCGGACGCCCATCGTCAGTTACTCATTGAAGGTCACCCCAGAAAAACATTTCCTTAATTGGCAGCAAGATCCGCACAGCAACTACCTTGCTCGTTTGGTGTTTGACCAACCGACACGTTCCTTGGAAGTCGAAGTCGATTTGATCGCCGAAATGATGGTGATCAATCCTTTCGATTTCTTTTTGGAAGACGATGCTATCGAGTACCCACCGAGCTACGACGACAACTTGGCGGCCGATTTAAAGCCTTTCCTAAAGCCATTGCCTGTTGGGCCAAGGCTTAAAGACTGGATGGAGTCGATTGATTCGACACCCCGACGCACGTTCGACTTTTTGGTCGACTTGATTCAACGCGTGCAGTCGGAGATTGAATACGGTATTCGACTGGAACCGGGTGTGCAATCGCCCGAGGAGACGCTTGATCGTCGGCACGGTTCTTGTCGAGATAGTGCTTGGTTGTTGGTTCAGATTCTTCGCAATATTGGCTTGGCATCTCGATTTGTGTCCGGTTATTTGGTTCAGTTAAAACCCGACGTGAAATCGCTGGATGGGCCTTCCGGTGCGGCGGCTGATTTTACCGATTTGCATGCATGGACTGAGGTTTACTTGCCGGGTGCGGGATGGGTGGGAATGGACCCAACCTCGGGTCTATTTGCCGGCGAGGGTCATATCCCGTTGGCCTGTACGCCAGAACCTTCCTCCGCCGCACCGATTTCTGGAGCGATCAGCCGCTCAGAGGTTGAATTTAAGCATTCAATGGCGGTCTCCCGCGTTCACGAAATCCCACGAGTCACGCTTCCCTACACCGATCTTCAATGGCAGCAAATCGAAAGCTTGGGACATACCATCGACAAGCGATTGGAGTCTTTGGACGTGCGATTGACGATGGGAGGCGAGCCGACGTTTGTTGCAATTGATGATATGGAGGGAGCGGAATGGAACACTGAAGCTGTCGGCCCAACCAAGAAAATCTTAGCAGCCGAATTGATTGAACGACTGCGGCAACGATTTGCCGACAATGGTTTGATCCATTTCGGGCAGGGAAAATGGTATCCCGGCGAACCTCTGCCTCGATGGGCCTTTACTTGCCTATGGCGCACCGACGGGCAACCGGTTTGGCGGCAACGGCAATGGCTGGCTTCGCCCCAAACGCAATATCATTTTACTTCCGACGACGCTCAACGTTTTTTGCAAACCGTTGCCCAACGTTTGGCAATCAGCGCCGACTTGGTGGTTCAAGCGTACGAAGATGGATTGTATTCTCTCTGGCAAGAGCAACGACTGCCAACCAATGCTAAATTGCAAGAGAGCAAGTTGGACGATCCATCCGAAAGAGCACGGTTGAGTAAATTATTAGCCCATGGACTCAACCGTCCTGCGGGCAGTTTATTGCCTATCACTTTTCAATCGGCGCTGCCCACTCCACGCTGGGTCAGCGGGCGATGGCCCGTCCGTCGCGAGCAACTGTTTTTGATACCGGGGGATTCTCCGATGGGGTTGCGATTACCGTTGGATGCACTTCCCGAGGCGAGCAAAAACGAGTGGCAGCCGGTTGCTTTTTCCCCCTTTGAAGCCGTCGCTGAATTACCCGAGCATGGTCAATTGCTGCAACACTATCGATCGCTGCCACCTTTTGATACCGAGAATCATTGGGGCTTAAATGCGAGTGAGATGAATACGGGGCGGTCTTCAACTGCCAAGAAAATGGGCGGGATGGTAGAACCGACCAAGCGCAGTCGCGCCGACGCTGAAAATAAATTTTCTCCGCTATTGCTGGAGAATCATCAAATGTACGATGGCGATGCTGGTTTTGATAGCGGTGGCGAGCGCGATGCAGAATCCAGCCAATTCGAGCAACTCGAGAGTTCCGAGATCATCCGCACCGCGATTTGTGTTGAGGCTCGCGAGGGTTCGATGTTCGTGTTTATGCCTCCTGTGGAGCATCTGGAGAATTATTTGGAACTGCTGTCAGTGATCGAGGCAGTCGCTGAGGAACTAAAAATTCCGGTGCTAATTGAAGGCTATCTACCACCGACTGATTATCGGCTTCAACAACTCAAAGTGACTCCCGATCCCGGAGTGATCGAGGTCAATATTCAACCGGCAAGCAATTGGAATCAATTGATTCAGATTACCGCCGGTTTGTATGAGGATGCCAGACAATCTCGATTGGCTGCTGAAAAGTTTGACCTGGACGGCACCCATACCGGCACCGGAGGAGGCAATCACCTGGTGCTGGGAGCGCAGCGTCCATGCGACAGCCCGTTTCTTCGCCGCCCAGATTTACTGCAAAGTATTATCGGTTATTGGCACAATCATCCGTCGCTCTCTTACCTGTTTTCATCACGTTTTATCGGGCCGACCAGCCAAGCACCTCGTGTCGACGAAGGGCGACGCGATGCAATTTATGAAATGCAATTGGCCTTTCAACAAGTCGCCGAAAATTCCACCTGCCCACCTTGGGTGGTGGACCGGATTTTTCGTCATTTACTGGTGGACTTGACCGGCAACACTCACCGAGCCGAAATATGTATCGACAAA
>JBGTHU010000610.1:0-5713 GCA_041745975.1 Mariniblastus sp. | reverse complement strand
GGGAAAAAGTCCCCACTGAAGGGCAAACCGATAGGCATGATGCAGGCTCACAAAATGACTCGCGTGGGGACGACGACGAAAAAAGAATTGAGTTGCAAGACGAATCGTTTAATCAAAACCCTACCCCTTTCGCAACAACGGATGGCCGTTTTCAGTCTTCCAGCTCTTCCCAGCAACATCCAAACCGACCCTCCAGTGACTTGCCGGACGTGATTGTGCGATTTTGGAGCGACCAGTTTCGGCGGCTGGATCGAGAACAACAATCCAGCCTTTTTTTGATGCTGTATTATTTGCGAAATCCACAGTTAAACTGGACATCCTCGACCACGGTACAGCAACGTCAGTCTTGGATCGATATAGTAAACCGATTGCAAGATCAAAAAGAAAAACTTCATTATTCACTGTTATCCGAGGCGAACTTTACGCAGGAGACCAGCGAACGAAAGAAGTCTCTGGTCAATGATTTGTTCGAATCAGAACAGTTCTGGCAACTGAAACTTGAGCCAGCGTTTAATGCAGTGCTGGCGAGTGCTGCCGATGAAGTCCCCGATCAAACCTTCGATTTGACAGATTCTGCAGTGGAGGGATTGCAGCAAATCCAGTGGTTGCTGGATGGATTGGTTTTTGCTCAAGTGCAAGACCGCAGCGGTTTAGGGTTGGGGTCAGATAGCCTGGCCTGGAAAAGGATTTGGGAGCAGACGATCAGGGCCGCCGTTTCCAGCCCCGCCCCGATTCCCGTCACTCACTTGGAACTGAGCGGCCAACCCGAATTTTACCGGGGGCGTGCAGTTCAAATCGATGGGATCGTGCAAGCCGCACGCATCGATCCTTTTACCGTACAGGAACTGCAAATCGAAAGGATGTATACCCTGCTGGTCAAGCCCGGCGATTCCAGCATTTCTCCCATTTTTGTTTACTGCAAACAACTTCCCAATGATTTTCCAGAATTGACCGAAAACTATTCCACGCTTTATTTTCCGATCCAAATCAAGGGGTATTTCTTTAAGATTCGTGCTTACACTGACACCGCGCGAGAAATCCAAAATGCTCCCGTTGTGCTTGCATCCAGCGTCACAATTGTTTCTAATTTGTCGGAAGTCGACGAAGCGGTTCCTGAAACCGAAACCTTCGTTCAGATTTTCGCTACGGCATTGTTGGGAGTGTCGATTTTGGCTGTCATTGGAGCTTGGGTTTTATTCCGGTACTCCGACCGAAATCTGTATCGACCTGCTGCCGATTATCCCGACGAGATTCGCGAAAAATTGGCAGATCTAAAGAACAATGCGAACATTAAAACGGAATTGGAGCGCGTTCAAGAATTGAACGATCCGTAATATTCCTAGCCCTTCACCGGTGGCCGGCCACGTCAAGGCTCCTGCCGAATTCACAAATTTTTTCAAACATAAATACGACCATGAACAAGTCCATTCCTCGACGAGCCTTTATGCTTCAATCGACAGCGGCAGCGATTGCCTCAGGTGCCATTGTGACCTCCGCCACCAATCGAATGTGGGCTGGCCCCATGTCCCACCTTTCGCCAAGTTTGACGACAGCAGCCACTTTGAAACAGACTTCAAGCGTCGGACCGTTATTTGAAGTCTCATTGGCTCAGTGGTCGTTGCATCGATCGATCCGATCCGGCAAATTGACTAATTTGGATTTTCCTCGAATCACAAAAAACGAGTTCGGCATCGACGCTGTCGAATATGTCAATCAGTTCTTTAAGGATAAAGCGGAAGATGAGGATTACCTGCAAACGCTCAAGCAAAATTGCGAAAACGAAGGAGTAAAGTCGCTGTTGATCATGATTGACGGAGAGGGCCAATTGGGCAACCCCGATACCGCGGCTCGTCAGCAAGCTGTCAAAAACCATCACCGCTGGGTGGAAGCGGCTAAGTTTTTGGGCTGCCATTCGATTCGGGTTAACGCGCAATCATCCGGAAGTTTTGATGAACAAGCGAAACTGGCCGCCGATGGTTTGCGTCAATTGTGCGAATTTGCCGATTCCCATGATATCAACGTGATCGTGGAAAATCACGGCGGATACTCTTCCAATGGACAATGGTTGGCTCGCGTCATTCGCATGGTCAACCTGGACAATTGCGGAACGTTGCCAGATTTTGGAAATTTCCGTATCAGCCGTGACCAAGAATACGACCGCTATGTCGGAGTCGCCTCGCTGATGCCTTTCGCCAAAGGGGTCAGTGCGAAAAGTCACGACTTCGATGACGTTGGCAATGAAATCAACACCGACTATTTAAAAATGCTGCAGATTGTTGTCGATGCGGGCTATCGCGGATACGTAGGTATCGAATACGAAGGGGGTAAGCTGGACGAATTCGAAGGAATTCGGAAAACCAATGAGCTGCTGCTCCGTTGTCGGGAGGCACTGTCGGTCGGTTAATATGAAACATTTGGTGAAACTGTGGATCGGGGTCGCGGGCCTGGCCGCTATCGGAATCTTGATGGTGGTGCTGGCCCAGCGAGAACGAGCCGACTTCCAGCAACAAATTCAGTCGCAAATTCAATCTCAGTCACCTGCCAAATCTCCGATCATTGAAGAGACGGTGCGGGGGACAGATGGCGTTTTTTCGCCCGCAGACAATGGAGATAGCTAAAAGCGTTTGACCCAACGCCCCGCTCACTACACTTTCAAAATACACTTTCAAAACCGCATAATTAATTCGAAAAACATTATGAATAAAGATCAATGGTTGGTCTTAACATTGCTTGGCTCGGGATGCTTGTTCATTTGTTTGGCAGCCTGGGCAGCTCTTTCGTCCTATTCGACACCGGTGATTGTCGAAGTCACCGCACCGGCAGGCGTCAACACCAATGTGGCTCTAATAGATCCTGCTGAGTTGACTTCAGCGGAACCTGCCAATCTCCAGCCACTGCTAATGGTGTCCCAAGACAACAACGCCAGTCCGGAAGATAGAACGCAAGCGATCATGCTGCTGGCTGGCATTACCATTGGCTCGCCGGAACAAGGGTATCAAACATTTCGCACCCACTGTATTAGCTGCCATGCAGCGCGTGGAGAAGGAGCCAATATCGGACCCAACCTCAGCGATGTGGCACTTCGGTTACCACCCGATAAAATCGTTGAATCGATCGTCCACCCCAGTGCGGTTGTGGAAGAAAAATATAAAACAACCATGATTTTAACACTCGATGGGGACGTTATTACTGGCTTGCTGGTGGAGAGCAATGACGAACAAGTCAGGCTTTACGATGGTAAAGAATACTACGACGTCTTGGTTGACGACATCGACGAACAAGCCACCAAAGAGCAGAGCGGAATGCCGGAACGTTTGGCCGATGCAATGCAGCCCTCCGAATTTGTCGATCTTGTGGCCTTCTTAGCCACCATGAAAGATCCTCCCACTACTGATCAGCCGCCGGATTAGAAATAGACGAAGTCGCGTGTGAGAAGTCGGCCATTGGTTGCGTTTTGCAAGTCCGTTGAGCGTGAGTTGGGCGTCCGTTGGGCGTCCGTTCCGTATCCCTCAACCTCCCTGCCTACCCGTGAACGGTTAAGAAATCGGTAAGAATCCCTTGCGACTGCAGCAACGAGCACTTGGGTCAACGTCTAATCCATCATCTGAGGTAGCCAAATCTATGAGCGACAACCAGCCAATCCGCAGCCCAAAGACTACGTTTCAGAAGTCAAACGGGGACCCGCGAGTCAGCCAATCCGATGACTTCGAACCCGGAGCGATATTCCTTGGTCAGCAAATCTTGCGCTCTCGGGTTATCTTGAATTGACATCGTTTCCGGATCCCAGCTGAATTCATGCTCAGCGCGAAAAGCCACGATGCCCAGAAGTACCGTTTCGGTCAATCGACCCGAGTAATCAAAATTACAAGTCGTCGGCTCCCCAGTCTGACAGGCTCTCAGCCACTCGTTCCAATGGCCAATCGAATCCGGTATCGTACGTTCGGGTGATCTAAAATCAGCAAACTTCTCTTCGGGCAACAATTGGCAACGACCATAATCAGCTGCCAACATGCCGTTTTCTCCAACAAACAAAACCCCTAGCCCCCAATTAGCCAGCGACTGGCCTTGGTGGTCAAGCGTCGATTTCACCAAATCGAAATGACTTCCACCATCAGACCAGTGAAACTTAAGCGACCCCCGATTATCCATTGGAAATTCATAGGTTGCCAGGCAGTGAGATGGGGTTCCGACCGCATGTAATTCAGGGCCGGTAGCCGTTACTTTCGTAGGAGACTTTAAGTCAAGCGCCCAAAATGGCAAATCCATGATATGACAAGCCATATCGCCAAAGGTTCCCGATCCAAATTCCCAAAACCTCCGCCAATTGGCGGGATGGACGTTCTCACTATAGACTCGATCGCTGGCCGGACCCAACCACAGATCCCAATCAAGACTGCTCGGTTTTTTCTCCGCCGCTTCCGCGAATCGTCCATTGGACCATCCTTTGTTACACCAAGTATAGACTTCCGTAATCTGGCCAATCGCATTGGAACGAATGAACTCAACTACCCGGCGATAGTTGGATTCAGCATGAATCTGGATTCCCATTTGCGTTGCCACCTTATGCTTGTGGGCCAATTGCCGAATCGCCCGGGCCTCGGCTACCGTGTGCGTTAAAGGTTTTTCACAGTAGACATGTTTATCCAGACTTAAAGCGATGGATGTCGCCGGTGCGTGTGTATGGTCAGCGGTTGAAACAACGACTCCATCGATTCGGTTTGACAATTTATCAAACATTTTTCGGTAGTCGCGAAACGTTTGCGCAGCGGGATGCTGTTGGTGGCAGGCATTTAGAAAGTTTTCGTCGACATCGCAAAAGGCCACCCAGTTGTGGTTTTGAATTTGATCGACATTGTGTCGACCTTTATTCCCAACACCAATCGCAACCAGATTCAGTTTGTCATTAGCTGATTGGTAACAAAATCGAGGCTCATTGCCCCATGCCACATGGGGCCCAAAAATAGCGGCGGTAGCAATGCATGATCCCCCCTGAAGACTGCGAGACAGAAATTGGCGTCGTGTGGTCAGCATCGAATTTTTTGATTGAGTCATGTTAACTTTAATCTAAATTTTTGAAATTTTCTGTCATTATAAGGCTGTTGGTTCACGAAGAACATCAGTCCAACTAAATCAAAAGCCTGCAGGGACTGTCGGCCTGTGCAAATTCTACGGGTAGCAATTCTGCGGAAAAACACAATTTACCAAAGACGAATAATGTCAGTTTATTGGTGTACGGATGCCCTAACAGATCAAATTTGAGGGAACGGTTCAAGATTAGTAATGTGGTGGCGGTGGTTCGGGTTCGGATTGTTCCGATGCCACCAAATTCTGCAACATGGTCTCCGATTGGCGGATCAGTTGGCTGAGGGTCTCCAGCGTTTTCGCTTGCTCCAGCGCGACTTGATTCAAGCTGTCGTAATCACGTTGTAAATGGGCCAAATGGAATTCCAATTGGGCGATTCGCTGTTCTAAGGCCGTTAGCGAGGGAGGTGCGGGTGGCATTGCCAGGAACGATTTGATGGTTGATACGGCATGAAATATAGGTTACGGTTCACGGATAGATCAGCCGACAGAACGTTAGCCTGAGTTGGTCAAGCCCAAACTTGGCATCGGAGAGTTAAAATCCGGTTAATCACCAACGTTCTTTTCTTGCTGGACTGATCGCATGATCGATGACAACGCAGATTAACGTTTCTCTGAAGTGTTGGCTAAT
>JBGTHU010000609.1:0-3536 GCA_041745975.1 Mariniblastus sp. | reverse complement strand
TTACCGAACTTTTTGGATATATGCTTGACTTCAATACTCATTTTCTGCCCTGTATTAAATTGAAAACGGGGTGTACAAGCGGTCTTACTCAGAAACTCAAACTTGAATTTTGGTCTTAAGTTGTGTCTTGAAAACCAAAGTGATCAAAGCCAAGATCGCCAGAATCGAGGCAACGGCAAATGCGGCCACAAAGTTGTACTCGTTGTAGAGAATCTCCACATGCAACGGGATGGTATTGGTTTTGCCGCGAATGTGTCCGGAAACAACCGATACGGCACCAAATTCGCCCATTGCTCGGGCGTTGCACAAAACAACACCGTACAGCAAAGCCCAGCGTACGTTGGGGACCGTCACTCTCCAAAACATTTGCCAGCCGCTGGCGCCCAACATCATCGCCGCTTGCTCCTGTTCAGTCCCTTGTTCCTGCATCAGAGGGATCAACTCTCTTGCGACGTAGGGAAAAGTGATAAAAATGGTGGCCAGTACGATTCCGGGGACAGCAAAGATGATTTGAATGCTGAATGAATCGAGCCAACTACCCAGCCATCCTTGCATTCCGAACAGCAACACAAAAATCAGGCCCGAAACGACCGGTGAAATGGCGATCGGAAGATCGATCAGTGTAATTAACAAACTCTTTCCGCGGAAATCAAACTTAGTGATGGCCCAAGAAGCTGTCAGTCCAAATACCATATTCAATGGAACAGATATTCCGACCACCAGCAACGTCAATCCGATGGCTGACAAGGCATTGGGTTCGACGATGCTTTGCCAGTAGGTGCCCAGTCCTTTGCGAAACGCCTCGACAAACACGGCCAGCAACGGGACGATCAAAAAAAATGCTAAAAAAGCATACGTGGTGGAAATAAGCAGCCACTTGATCCAGGCAACTTCGGTGATTTGAATCTTTCCAAATTGAATCGGTCGAACGGATGTTGAGACGTTGTCCAACGCCAGCGATCGTGATTCCATTCTAGTGGACTCCTTGGAGACGGTGACTGCTCCACCATTGGATCGTGTTAATTAACAACAGGATCCCGAACGATGCCACCAGCATCACGACCGCGATGGCAGTCGCTCCTGCGGTATCGTGTTGTTCCAGTTTGGTGATAATTAAAAGGGAGGTGATTTCGGTTTTGAACGGAATGTTTCCGGAAATAAATACGACTGATCCATACTCTCCCAACGCCCTTGCAAACGCCATTGAAAATCCTGTTAATAGCGCGGGCAGTACAGCAGGAAAAATGACTTTCCGAAAAGTTTGCCAGCGATTAGCCCCTAGACTTGCCGCAGCTTCTTCATTTTCCCGGTTCAGATCCTCCAAAGCGGGCTGAACCGTGCGGACGACGAAAGGAAGTCCGATAAAAGTTAATGCCACGACAATGCCTAGATACGAGTAGGCAACCTTAATCCCCAACGGCTCGAGCCATCCGCCGATCCAACCGTTTTGTGAGTAAATTGCTGTTAATGCGATGCCCGAAACGGCGGTCGGCAGAGCAAAAGGGAGGTCGACTAATGCATCAAGCAATGATCGGCCTGGAAACGAATATCGGACCAAGCTCCAGGCAATAATCAATCCAAACACTACGTTCAGCGAGGCTGCCAATAGCGAGGCTCCGAACGTAATTCGATAGGAGGCAATCACTCGGGGGTGAGAAACCGTTTGCCAAAAAGTCTCCCAGCCAAGTCCCAACGTTTTTAAGATCAGGGTAGATAATGGAATCAACACGATCAAACTTAAGTAAAACAGGGTGTAGCCCAGACTGAGGTGGAAGCCGGGCAATACGTGCAGACGTCGTTTAAACAAATTGAACTCCATTAATAAAAGATAATTCTCGGGGCGATAATTTAGACTCGTTGCCGAATTGAAGGGCTTCAAACTTTCAATTGGAATAAATTTGATCGAACAAGCCACCATCGTCAAAGTGTTTCGCTTGGGCTTTTTGCCATCCCCCAAAATCTTGCTGAATTGTCATAAGTTCCAATTCCGGAAACCGCTGTAAATGTTCTGGCTCAGCATGTTCCGGCGATACAGGACGATAGTAATGTTTCGCGGCCAACCGTTGACCCGTGGGGTGATACAAAAATTTCAGATAAGCGTTAGCCACTTCTGTTGTCTTGCGGCCGGTGGCATAACGATCAATCGTGGCGACTGGGGGTTCAGTAAGGATGCTAATGGATGGAACCACGATTTCAATTTTATCAGGTCCAAATTCATTGACGGCCAAAAACGCTTCGTTTTCCCAAGTCAGCAAGACATCTCCGATCCCTCGCTGCACGAACGTGGTAGTTGAACCTCGCGCCCCTGAATCCAGCACGGGTACGTTGCTAAAAAGTTTTCGGAGGAACTGGGTCGCCTGTGCCTCGCCGTTCCCGTTTTGTTTTAGAGCAAATCCCCAGGCCGCCAAATAGTTCCAACGCGCCCCACCTGACGTTTTCGGGTCGGGAGTGATCACCTGAATCTCAGGTCTCACCAAATCGTCCCAATCCACGATATTTCTGGGGTTTCCTTTGCGAACCAGAAAAACAATCGTTGATGTATAGGGGCAACTGTTGTTGGGAAGTCGCTGCTGCCAGTCTACTGGAAGCAAGTTCGCGCTGGCTGCGATAGCATCGATATCATAGGAAAGGGCAAGTGTCACCACGTCCGCCTTGAGTCCATCAATGACTGCGCGAGCCTGCTTGGCCGCGCCACCATGAGACTGATCAATGGTCACCGTTTGACCTGTCTCAGTTTTCCAATGTTCCGAAAAATACTGATTGAACTCGGCATAAAATTCGCGAGTGGGGTCGTAGGAGACGTTAAGTAAGCGGATCGTGCGACCCGTTGAACTCGAATAATCGGCTGAACGGTTTGACGATGTGTCACAACCTCCAATCGTTACAAGTGCCAGTGAGCAGATCGATAGTTGAAACAACAACTTGAAGTTTGAATGAATATGCATCAATTGACTTCGCCAGACAATGGTTGAGGTTGGAGTTAGTGGAGTTAGATATCTGTTAAATAAACCGACCCGCTTGGCCGCCACATGCATTCGGTCACATGGTGGTGACTAAACGGAATCGGCAATTGAGTTCATATCGCTTAGAAATTTGATAGCATCAGTTCGCCGCCGTCGCGAGTTACTAGCTTAGCGAATTCGCGGGTTTGCATCCCTTCATTGAGGAAACGAGCAGAGCCATCGCCTATGGCAACATGCGCTCCCCCCGGATGAAATCCGAAGATGGCACTCGATCCAAAAGTTCCATAAAAGGGGTGAGGGAAGGGGGAACCAGCGACGTTTTCGCCGTTCGTTGCATTGATCACAATAGGACCCGGAAAATTCACACCCGATCTGTCACTGCCGCTGATTGTGATCTCAGACGCAGGACGGCACCAACCTCCGCCGTTGACTCGAGCCGCTGTCAAGTCAGAAGAAAGCACCGGACCCCGCTTGCGATAGACGAAAGGACGTCCAGCCGACTCGGCGAACATGATCGTATTGGAAAGCCCATCAAAAACCTCTGAAAATTTAGGCCGGGAATTACGTTTCAAC
>JBGTHU010000608.1:0-3972 GCA_041745975.1 Mariniblastus sp. | reverse complement strand
AGTGCCGACAAAACCTGTTCCCGTACCTCAAGCTCAGGTGCCGATGTGGATGAGTTCTCCAATGGAAACTCAACCGCCGCCTGTCGGTAAAGCTTTCTTGTCTCTTTCAAGTCAAGTTCGCCTGTGATGCGGGCTCGACAGATTCCGACCAGAACCAAGTTAAATCTCCCATCCTCCAATCGAGTATGGGAGATTATTTTTCCAATGCAAACGATTGGGTGAATCGCATCGATAGGAAACGCCGAAACCGCTGAATCCAGATCGGTTTTAATCAAAGCTCTTGTAATCAACTTATCCCCCCGCAGTGCATCCTCGGTTAATTGAACATATCGGGGTTCGAAGATATGCAATACCTGCACCAGTCCCGGAAAAAGGACTTCACTGGAAAGCGGGAACAAGGAAACGGTTTGACTAAAATCCTGGGGTAAATTCAGTATGTCCATATCGAAAATCAAGGCGTTAGTCTTCTAAATGCATGAACAGTTGCAAGACGTACCAGAACAGCAACGTCACCGAGGCGAACAAAGCCAGCGACGCCGCCACATGTTGTTCAGTGTTGTAATGATGCAAAATATTCGAGGTGTTGTACAAAATCGAGGCCGATGCGAAAACAATCATCGCCACCGAGAACCACATCCCCAGTGAAAAGCCCAAGATAATCCCACAGGCAATCAATCCCAAGGCAACAAACCCGCCGACCATCAACGCCGATCGCAGAAAAGAAAAATCAGTTTTCGTTGTCAGCACCACCAAGGTCAGGCCCCCGAAGACAACGGCTGACAACAAACCAGCTGACAAGATGGTACCGTCGCCAGCAAACTTTTGAGCAATGTACAACAGCGGTACGAAAAAGATGGCTTCGGCCACTACATAAACAACCAAGCCCATGTACTGCATCTGCCGCGAGGTCTCGCTGCGAGCCCAACGGTCGGCAATGTAACTGACGAACATAAAGCCACCCAAAAACAACAGCCAAGTGTATCCGCTAAATAGCTTGCTGATCAGCGGTTCCAATTGAGGCCCAAAGACTCCAATAATCATGGCACAAATGGCACCAAAGGCAATCAATGCGGCCAGCAAGTGCAAGTAAGTCCGACGTATAAACTCGGCGCGAACATCCACACTGGCCAACTCAGCGGTAGTAGGCAATTGTTGATAGCTTTGGTAAGGGTTTTGACTCATCGTGTCGCTCCTTAAAAAGTGGTTTCCATGATGGAATAAAAATTTTGGAAAATTGCCACGATTCTCAGTGGCAACCGAAAAATCAAAGTAAACGATAACAGCCCGATCTACGATAGGCCGCCAAACCTATTTTTTGCAGCGATCAAAAAAACTTAAACCTGCATGCGATTTCATCGATGTTCAATTTACTGCATTTAAGCTCTTTATTATATCCGATACCAGGTCAAAATCATCCATTTAGTGCAAAAAAAACCGTTTTTGGCAATCGACCGATCGGTTTACCGGACGCTTTCCGTTTCGGAGAGGCCTCAAGATGACCTCTTCGGGCCTGAAGATTGGGCGAATCGAGGAGACACGAAGGCACGAAGCCACGAAGCCACGAATACCCAGTCACTCCAGCACTTCATCAGCCCAAGCTAACGCCAGACCAGCTAATTGTGCATCAAGGCGAGCGGCAAATGGAAATTTACCGCTCAAAAGGAGCCGAGTATTTCCAATCCTCATATATAAATTAGTAAAATTTGATCTGCAACTCACCTTAATACTTGACAACGGGCCTTCCAAATTCCACAATCCAGTTTCGTTCGGTTAGCATATACAGGTCGGACGGCAGATTAGCATTTGGCTTTAAGTAAAGGTTTGGGAAAATGATTCTGTCCGGTGAAGAGATCAAGCGGTTGATGGGTAGCGACATTTCGATCGATCCTTTCAATCCAGAGAATATTAATCCCAACAGTTACAACTTGACATTGCACGACGAATTGATGACCTATGAAGAGGTCGTGCTGGACATGAAAAAAAGTAACCGCGTCAGCCGGTTGACGATCCCCCCGTCCGGATTCGTGCTGGAGCCGAACCGGTTGTATCTGGGCAGGACCGTCGAAAGAACCGAAACGCATAATTTAGTGCCGATGATCGAAGGGCGTTCCTCGATTGGTAGACTGGGGTTATTTGTGCATGTTACCGCCGGGTTCGGTGATGTCGGTTTTGCCGGATATTGGACTTTGGAAATGTTTGCCGTGCAACCGATCCGGATCTACCCGGGAATTTCGATTTGCCAAATCTTCTACCACCAAGTGGTCGGTGATATTCAGGAGTATCGCAGCAACAAGTACCAGCACAACCGGGACATTCAACCGAGTTTGTTGTATAAAGAACTCAACCCCGAAGCGGCCATCGACGAAAAACAGTTGGAGTTCGAGTTTTTCCCTCGCTAGTGCGTTGTCAAAGCCAAATTTCGGGGTTGCGGAACTCGTCAAGAGTTTCGGTCTTTTCTTAAATTGCCGAAAATCGTTGCCGGCTTCCGCTACAGTGAACGCATATTTTTAGTTTTGGCAAAGCTCTAGAAGCCGGAAGCGCGTTGCGTCGGTGAAATCATTCCGCTGCGATAAAACTACTCGACGGTTACACTCTTGGCCAGGTTCCTTGGTTTATCAACATCGCAGCCTCGTAAAATGGCGATATGATAAGAGAGCAATTGTAGCGGAATGGCGGCGACGATCGGTTGCAGATACTCGGGCGTTTTGGGAATGTAAACGACATCATCGGCGACTTCGGCCAGCCGCGTATCTCCTTCTTCGGCGATGGCAACCACGGGGCCACCACGGGCTTTGATTTCCTCTAAGTTGGACATCACTTTTTCGTAAATGAAACCGCGCGGCATCACAATGACACTGGGCGTGTTGGCATCGACCAAAGCGATGGGGCCGTGTTTCATTTCGGCCGCTGGATAGCCTTCGGCATGGATGTAGCTGATTTCTTTTAGTTTGAGTGCCCCTTCGAGAGCCGTAGGGAAATTGTAGTGTCGCCCCAGATACAAAAAATTAGTGCACTGGTGATACTTTTGAGCGATTTTGGCGATGTGGTCATTTTCCTGAAGCGCGATTCGCACTAGATCAGGAATCTGTTGAATTTCCGCAATGATCTGTCGGCCTTGATCGTAGCCGATATGCCGCAATCGCCCCAGATAGAGGGCCAACATCACCAGGGCCAGGCACTGAGAGGTGTAGGCCTTGGTTGAGGCCACACCAATTTCCGGGCCAGCATGTAGGTAGATTCCCCCATCGGCTTCTTGAGCAATGCTGCTGCCGACGACATTACAGATCGCCATCGTCAGATGCCCTTTTCGTTTCATCTCGCGGAGTGCGGCCAGCGTATCCGCGGTTTCGCCACTTTGCGTGATCGCAAACAGCAAGGTCGATTCGTCCATCGGGGGATTGCGGTAGCGAAGTTCGCTGGCATATTCGACCTCGACCGGTATTTGGGCAATCTCTTCTAATAGATATTCACCCACCAAGGCCGAGTGCCAACTGGTGCCGCAAGCGGTGAAGACAATTCGTTTGGCTTTCAAGAGATCCTTGGGAGCGATGTTCAATCCGCCGAAGACGGCCGTTGCCTCGTCGATGCAAAGCCGTCCTCGCATGGTGTTGGCCAGTGATTCGGGTTGTTCAAATATCTCCTTCAGCATGTAATGGTCGTATCCCGTCAGATCGACTTGATTCGATTCTAACGCCAAGTGTTGCACATCGTGCGAAATCGTGCCTGCGTCTCGATGCGATACCTCCAGCGAATCGGCATGGAGCACCGCGATTTGATGATCGGCCAAGTACACGATTCGATCAGTGTATCCAACCAATGGCTGGGCATCGCTGGACAAAAAATGCTCGCCGTTGCCGACTCCGACGACCAATGGGCTTCCCAATCGAGCGGCAAAGATTGCGCCGGGAAAATCTTTGAAGATCACCGCCAAGCCATAGGTTCCTCGCAATTGACTGATCGCCTCTTGGATCG
>JBGTHU010000607.1:0-2807 GCA_041745975.1 Mariniblastus sp. | reverse complement strand
CCAGTAAAAAATGGCGGCTGCTGAGCGGTGCCCATTACCTTACCGACGTCATCACCGGAGTCCCATTCCACGACGGAGTCAAATCCAAAGAAGTCGCCGCCTGACAAAATTCTTCATCCACAACAATTGACGATAGCTCCTCTACCCAGACCGCCCCTTTTTTCAGATGGACCTTAGTTTGGACCAATTTGGGAGTTGCTTGAACATTCGGACCAATAAGCAAACGGACGCAAGTTCTCCAAAAACGCACAAAAGGGTGACTTCACTATGGCTCGGAAAACAGTTTTGAAACCAGACAAAAATGGCAACTACTGCCGTGAGATTGGCTACCTTTACGGCCAGAACGGAAAACAACCCCGATTCAACTTCGGCAAGAACCAGGATGAAGCCGAGAAGCGGCAGGATCGTCTCCTCAAGCTGATGAGCGATATTGAAGTCATAACTGACGGCAAACCAATTTGGAGTGAGTTTGGCCTATATGCGGCTCGGTTATTGGCCAAAGGTGAAACACGAATTCCCTACTGCCCTCAAGAGAGTGAATTGGAAGATTGCGTAGATACCATTGAAGCTGTTTCACGTTATGTGTGCCTTATCCGTGAAATACAAGACATATATCCATCTCTCACAATTGTCGCCAGTCATCCCGAGATGTACGAGGATGGCGTATTTGTTAACAAGTATATAGTCAGACAAGAAGTCGAAAAACTGCAAGAAGTGCTTCAAGAAGAAAACTACCTTTCTGCGACTCAGAGACTTCCAGAAAGAATCATCCGGGGGACACTTTACGAAGCTATGGATCAATACATTAGCAAGCTTAAATCACGTGCCGTTCAGCAAGGCCGAAAACCGAAACCATGGGATGCAAAAAAGGTAGAAATTTTTGAACGACTAAAGAGCCATCAGAGTGATATCCAGCTAATGAATCTTGACTTCGACGTTGTTAATGATTGGATAGCGTATTGGAGAAACTCTCCAATGTCGAAAAGGGGCCAGCCGATGGCAAAGGCTACCAAGAAAGGCCACCTCTCGGAGTTAAGAGAATTTTTGCGATGGATGGACCGGAGTAAAGTGAACGAATGGAAGTTGCCCGAAGGTTTTTCAGATTTGAAATGGACACCTTTCGAAAACACGAATGAACCAGATGCAAAAAAGGTGAAACGCTTCACCATTGATCAGTTAGTATTACTAAACAAATATGCCACTCCAAAAGAAAGACTAATCTTACTATTTGGAATCAACTGTGGATTTTGTCCTGCTGAAATGGGAAGTTTAAGACTTTCACACATTTATCTTCGCCAGCCCCACCCGGAAGCTGAGCTTGTTGAGTGGGAAGCTTCAACAGATTCATTTATACGGATTAGAAGACCAAAGACTAACATTTATGGAGAGTATCTTCTATTCGAGCAGACCACGAAGGTCTTTTAGAATGCGGTTTCGCAACGAAGGTCAAAAGGTGCGAACGATAACGATTTGCTATTTATTAATGCAAAGGGTGAGCCGGCTTACGATAGAGATAGCGGTCGCCCTTCAATTGCAAATTTCTTCGCCAACCCATTTAACCTACTTGTTGATCGTGTTCGCAAGGACTACCCTGATTTCCCGAAGTACTCGATAAGGTCTCTTCGCCGAACGGCAGCATCATTGATGCGTAGGCACTTTGACAATGAATTGTCTTCAACATTGATCATGCACGGCTCTACTGGTCTCGATGACCTAATCGATATCTATGCGGAAAGAGGATTTGCTCGACTGTTCAGGAGTCTTCAAGAAATAGAAGTAAGACTAGCAAGTGTTTTCGCCGCTGCTCCCAAGAATTTATTCGCACAGCCGAGACAGCAATATACTTCGCTTGCAGTACAGGAAAAAATTCAAGAGCTACTTAAAGATGGAGTATATGTTCCTGAAATTGCCAAACAATGTCAGGTATCTAAAGTCACCGTTTATCGAGAACGTAAAATCTTGAGCGAAATTCTTAAATGTAAAGCCAAACCGGATAGCAACTCGCAGCAACCTGGAAGTTAAGGAGTCAAAGCCATGAAAAAAGACACGCCTTTCCAGGTTATGCCCCCGCTCGATGAGTGGGAGTTTGATGCTCTTAAAACCTCGATCCAGAAATATGGAGTGCTGCTCCCTGTCGTTAAGGATGAAGCGGGAACTGTTATCGATGGCCATCATCGGGAACAGGCTTGCCAAGAACTTGGAATTAAAAACTATCCTGTCTTAACCATAGGGGGATTAACCAAAGACGAGAAACGTAACCATGCGTTAATCTTAAATATGGTGCGGCGAAAACTCACAAGACAGCAACTACGGAAAATCATAGGTGCTGAACTCAGAAGGCAGCCGGATATTTCGAATAGATGGCTGGCTGAAATCCTTGGCACTACAGATAAAACTGTTAACTCTGTTCGGCAGCAACTGATTTCAACTTCGGAAATTCCGATGTTAGAGAAATTGTGTGGCAAGGATGGAAAGGCAAGGAAAACGACCCGAGTCATTACGTATCGTGGTAAAGATGCCAAGCGAGTTCAACAGGCACTTCAATCGTTGGAGGAGGATGCTCCAAAACGCAATCTCCAATTGCACAATCTCGAAAGGATTGCCAGAAAGAACAATCGGATAAAAAACAATACGGGTAAGTATTCGATGCCGTCAGCAGAGGCTTCCATTCGCTTATATCATTCTGATTTTCAGAACCTGGCATCGGTTGCCAAAATCAAGGCTGGAAGTGTTGATCTTTTTTTCACAGACGTGCCCTACGATCAACATTTCACAAAACAATTTGCTGAGCTAGCACAATTTGCTCA
>JBGTHU010000606.1:0-2712 GCA_041745975.1 Mariniblastus sp. | reverse complement strand
CGCCTTTGCCCCACTTTACAAGTCTTGGAGTGCGCATATGTACGTGGTATTTGCCAACCAAGACGCACAAAAAATGGCGGGCAAATGGTTTACAATGTTACTATTTCCTTCGTGTTACTTGGGCTTGGCGATTAGCTTGTTTCAGGGCGAAATTGTCCAAACCTTGTCAGCCTCCGCCTATCATGATGCACATTTCTGGGTCGCACCCTTGGTACTGTGCGGGATATTGATTCGTGGGCAAGTTTTGACGGATGGGCCACTTTACGCACGGCGTCGTACCGGGCTAAAACCAATTATTAGCGGGATCGCTGCAGGGATTACCGTCTTATCTATGGCGATTTTAACGCCTCGACTTCAATTGTTGGGGGTGATCATTGCCTTGCTGATTTCGGCGAGTACATTGTGGGGATTAACGTATCTCTTCTCCCGCCGAGTGATGCGGATTGACTATGAATGGAAACGCCTGCTAATCATGATCGGTTCCGCAGTTTTATTTGCCATTCCCACCTACGTTACCTTTCCGGGCAGATTGGAGGCTGTCTTGCTGAAATTGATTTTACTGGTGTTATGGCCAGTGACTCTGTGGCTGTTAGGTTTTTTTGAACAGCACGAGTTAGATCGATTGAAATCAACGTTGCAAAAATTGATTCGAATGCTCCCTTTTCTGACAAAACCTAGACGTCGCTTTCCAAGAAAAATGCCACGAAATTTGGAAGAACATCGATGAACTTTCGAATTGCACCTTTTAATAAGTTTTTGAACCGACTAGACAAATGGCGGACATCGGACTTAAACGAACTCACCTACCTTAGAGATTTTGAGCAATCACAATTCTTCACCGAAAATGAGATTGAGGCGTTACAACTGCAGCAACTAAAAGATCTCTTGAGCTATGCTCAAGAGAACTGTGAATTTTACAAAGAGCAGCTGGAACGTTCTGGAATTTCTGTTAATCAAATCCAGAGTTTGTCCGACTTGACATTAATTCCAATTTTAACAAAGCAGCAGATTCAAAACCAATACGCGCGGATGATTTCGAGCGCCTTTTTGCCGGAATCTTTAATCAAAAATCAAACCGGCGGCTCCACGGGAACACCCATAACTTTCTATCTGGATCATGAACGGCGCAGGTCCCGCGCGGCAGCCACTTGGCGGCATAATCACTGGGCTGGTTACCACGCCGGTGACAAACTTGCCGTATTATGGGGTGCGGCTCGCGACCTGAAGCCGAAAAGGACTTTGGCTCGTTGGAAAGACCATCTGCTCACCCCCACAATCGCCTTAAACACCGCTCAAATTACCGAACGTAATTTGCGAGAGTTCGTTGAAAAGTGGAATTGGTTCCGGCCAAAACACCTGCTGGCTTACGCCAAATCGGCTGCAATGTTCGCTAAATATATCCATGAAAATAAAATAGCGATTCGACCGGTAAATTCGGTCATCACCTCCGCTGAAGTCTTAGAAGACCAGGAACGGCGACTAATCGAAGAGGTTTTCCAATGCAAGGTCTTTAACCGCTACGGATCACGTGAAGTTTCCGTTATCGCCAGCGAATGCGAATATCATGATGGGTTGCACGTTATGGCAGAGGGCCTGATTGTCGAAATAATAAAAGATGGACGACCGGCACGGCCGGGCGAATTGGGGGAGATCATTGTTACCGACCTTTTGAACCGTGGAATGCCGTTGATTCGCTATCGGATTGGCGACGCCGGAACCTGGCTGACGGAACCATGCAAGTGCGGTCGGGGTTTGCCGAGACTGGCGAATGTTCAGGGACGTGTTACCGACTTCTTAGTGGGGTGTAAGGGGCAACTTGTATCGGGAGCCGCCTTGACGGTAACCGTCATTGCCCAGCGTCCTTCATTGGGGCAAGTGCAGTTGATTCAAGAAAAGAAGAATCATGTCTTGTTTCGGATTGCACCGCCCAGCGATAGCAGTATTGGAGACAGTGATCAACAATTTCTGATTGAACAATTTAAATCTTATTTAGGGGATCAAATGCAGTTTGACTTCGAATTTGTTGATGAACTGCTCGCTGAACCATCGGGAAAATTCATCTTTTGTAAATCCCATCTTCAACCCTTTCTTAACACAAATCATGTCATCTACTGAAACTTGCTTTTAAACGATTGCTTGCCGATGATTATTAAACCATTTGGAAACAGAGCTATGAATTTTGACTGGCGTGAATGTTTAAATCGCCATGTTTTGCTTCCCCTTTCTGAAGCAAGAAATGGATGCAAGACCAGCAGGTACACTAACGAAATTATGCAATTGTTTGGCAGTAGTGCCGCACAGATTGCTGAATTTCAACTTGGTCGGCTAAGAAAAGTCTGTAAGTATGCATTTGAATATTCTGAATTTTACAGGCGCCGGATTGCCGAAGCCGAGATCTTCGATCTTGACAAAATGTCATTCGAAGAATTCTGCAGGATACCGATTACAACGAAGCAAGACATTCGTGAAAGTGTATCCCTGATGATCGCCCAGGGCTTTACCGAGCAGGAGCTTAGACAAACTGCCACCGGAGGAACCACGAATTCACCAACAACGTTTTATATGGATTGGGAAACCTACGATAAACGCTGGGCATCGTCAAACGTCCAGGATCAATGGATGGAACGCAAACCCGGTATTCGGCAGGTATTTCTATGGGGTGCTCCGCAAGACATGATCGCGCCTCGGACATGGAAGGGACGATTGCGTTCC
>JBGTHU010000605.1:0-2811 GCA_041745975.1 Mariniblastus sp. | reverse complement strand
ACCGTGCCGAAAAAGCCCATCCACCAAACAAGCAGTCGCATACCAAAAACAGTCTCGCCGGACCAACGAAGGTGCATTGCGGATGACTGAACCAAGACCAATCCAGTGATTACAGGCGAAAAACCGACAATTCCAACCAGCGCTAATAAACCCAGCAAGATCGCCGGGATGAGGCAGACCCCCAACAGAAAAAAGAGTAAGCCGCATCCCATCAATGCCCCCGCCACCAAGGCATGAAGGACTCCGAAGCTTTGAGGTTTGAGGTACATGCTGATGGCAATTAGGGTAAAAAGATAAGCATGACCCAAATAAGCGGGCACGGCGATACTGCGGCTAAATTCGACTGGCCTGCCATTTTCCATAGTGGCAAAGAAGTAAGGGTCGGCCAGCAAACAACAGGCTGGCATGATGATTCCCCAAATCAGCTGTGTCAAAAAGCGAATCTTCCCAGGGTGCACGCCAGCCAAGCGGATCCCCAATGACCATAGCACCGCTATCGAAAAACACAACGCCCCCCCGAGTATTCCCAAGTTAAAAATTGCAGCCATCCCCACAGAGACATACGTGATCATTCCAAAAAACTCGATCAAAGAGACGCCCTGACGGTGTTCTTTGTAATAAATCGCGGTCGAACTGGGGACCAGGGTTTTCAGTACTACCTGCAAATCGTCATGATCGATGCTTTTACGGTTGAATTCTGCGATCAACGGGGCATCCTCAATAAGTGGATTCATGCGAATTGTTTCTTGTTGGAAAACTGGATTTAGAGGATGACTGTTGACGGCAACCAATTAATGGTCAATACATCGCTCCGTCGGCGCGATGTCCCAGGTTCTGAAAGAGGGTTGGATCGATGTCCCGACTGAAGTTGTGAATTGAGCCATCGGCCAAGCAAAAATTCACACCACCAGGATGAAGGCTATCAAACCCCCCGACATACAATTGATTAAATAGTGGAAAAGTCCCCTGTCGATGAATGTAACTCGTATTTCGCAAGGTCTCGCCGGTGCCCGACATCCAATTTCGCAAATGGCTATTGGTCTTTTCTCCCAACAGAATCGTATTGCTGCGACCATCCAAAATCTGTTGATGACGGATCTTGCTGTTCAAGAATAACAACCCCAGATTATCAACATCGATCGGATCTTCTTGATGGTGATGACATCCCGCATAGTTGAGGTAATCTGCATACGTTGATGGACATTGAAGAAAGGGTGGTGATTTCTGATTGAATTTATCGTTTTCTACGGCATAACTTCCAGCGGCGAAATCAAACTGTTCAAAAACATCTCTCCGTTCAAGATAAGGTTGCAATAATACGAAAAAACTGATGTCTCTGCCCTGAGTATTGTAGGTCACCGGTCCATTATCATTGATGCATCCCGGAGGTAGATGGAGAAAGCTAGATTCATAGTTGCCGATGGCAATACCAATCTGCAGCAGGTTGTTCTGACAAGCCTGCCGCCGCGCTGTCTCTCGAACTTGTTGTACGGCTGGAAGCAGCATGAGAATTAACATCAAGATTCCAATCATCACGATCACTAATTCAACTAAGGTAAACCCTTGATGAATCGAGTTCGGGACCTCGCCCGACACCCGCTTGTATCCCTTAGCCTCCAAATTTTTCGGTGAAATCCTCATCAGTAAAGCCCCTGTTCCCAATCACCCATCATCGCACCATCGGCGCGATTCCCCAAGTTTCCCAGCACCGCGACGTCGATCCCATTCCGCAAGAAACGAACGGCTCCATCGGCAAAACAAACGCTGGAACCTCCCGGATGAAAACTTCCCATCCCCCCGACAAAATCCAACGCTGCCGCTCCGTCGTCGGGCCCGCGTTTCAGATCAATCCATTGGGCTGCAGATAATAGTTCGCCAGTATTTCGCAAGGACGACCGAGTTCCCGAGGCCCACCCCAGATCGGTGCTGCCGCTCAATTTTTCACCCAACATGATCGTATTGCTGCTGCCATCTTTTATGTCGTAAAACTTGATTTTGCTATTCAAGAACAACAGGCCCTGGTTATCTAAATCGATTGGCGTTTCCGACCCATGATGACACCCCGCGTAACTGCTCAACCCGGCCGTTCCCGCTTGATTCATATTCAAAAAATCGGCGGACGAAGGACAATTTAATAACTTGATCACCTGCTTCCTGGCAGGCGAATTGCCGGGGGCATACGTCCCCGCATCAATATCAAAATTGCTGGCGATGCCATACTGATCAATGAAAGGTAGCAACAACACAATAAACCCGATATCTTTCCCATTTTCATCAGCCGTAATCGGCCCGGTTTCATTTTGTACCCCCGCCGGGAAGTGCTCCCAAGAAAGCTCATAGTTATGAATCGCTAATCCGAGTTGAGCCAAATTGTTCATGCAGGTAGTGCGACGAACGGCCTCGCGGACCTGTTGGACGGCAGGCAGAGAGAACCCAATCAAGATACCGATGATGGCAAGCACCACCAACAATTCCACCAAAGTAAATCCCGGCCGTGACGGAAAGTAACGGTGGCGACAGGAATCGAAAGCCCCTCTCTTTTTTATAAGTTGTTTCTTAATCGCCTGATTCATCATGTTTATCCTGTCTCTTATTAAGTCAACTATATAATTAATTTAAGGAGTTCTAACTGTATGAAAATGGGTTAAAACTCGCCCTCTCTGCCGGCCCGTGCACAGTAACCCTTTTTCAAACAGACTTTTAGGTCTATCAATTGGACATTCCGCGGCTGCCACGGACTTGGATCGATTTGCGAACCGTCGTGTCGGCACCTTCGGCAACCGCCAATACCGAGCTTACTGAAATAGACGG
>JBGTHU010000604.1:0-2653 GCA_041745975.1 Mariniblastus sp. | reverse complement strand
GTCACAATTCTTTACACCGCTCCCACTGCCATTCGCGCGTTTGTAAAGTGGGGTGATCATCATGTGAGCAAGCACGATTTAAGTAGTCTGAGGTTGTTGGGAACGGTTGGTGAAGGGATCAATCCGGATACCTGGGTTTGGTATCATGAAAAAATCGGCGGTGGACGCTGCCCGATCGTGGATACGTGGTGGCAGACCGAAACCGGCGGCATCATGCTCAGCCCGCTGCCAGGTGCCATCGCCACCAAACCAGGTTCATGCACCAAGCCGCTTCCCGGCGTGGTGCCACTGATTGTGGATGAATCACTCAGGCCGGTAGGAATTAACCAAGGGGGTATGCTCTGTATCGCTGAACCTTGGCCCGGAATGCTGAAGGGGATACTGAACGATCGGCAACGATTTATTGATCAATATTGGACGATGGTTCCGGGGTGCTATTTGACCGGAGACAACGCGCGAATCGACGATGACGGATACTACTGGATCATGGGCCGAATTGATGACGTGATCAATGTTTCCGGCCATCGACTCAGTACCATTGAAGTGGAAAGCTCACTCGTTTCCCATCCACAGGTGGCCGAATGCGCCGCTGTCGGATGCCCCCACGAAATCAAAGGGCAAGCGATTTCAGTTTTCGTTACCATCAAGAACGCAGAACCGACCGATGAATTGAGAGAAATCCTTCGCCAGCATGTCCGCAAGGAGATTGGATCACTGGCCGTTCCCGATGATATTCGGTTCACCGATTCGCTGCCCAAGACTCGCAGCGGAAAAATTATGAGACGATTATTACGAGACATCGCCGCTGGCAAAGAGGCCTCCGGTGATAAAAGTACTCTGGAAGATTTCACCGTACTTGCCAAATTACGGGGCGACGAAGAATAACGATCCGGTGGAGTCGATCGGACTGAAGTGAATCCGATGGTTTCGGTGAAAATTCGATCGAGTCCGAGTTGCATTTAACGATCGCCAGACATCGACCTCGGTCTGACTTAACTTTTTTCAAAAATTTATACTTAGTGAATCAAGCCATGTTGATATCAAATCATTTTTTTATTTCTTTTAAGCAATGGAACTTCGCGTTATTTTTGGCGTGCGCTTCCCTGGGAATGATAGGAAATTCTATGCGATTAATGGCGGACGAAGGGATGTGGCTATTCAACGATCTGCCGCTGACGATCCTGAAAGAGAAATACGATTTTGAACCGGATTCCCAATGGGCCGACCATTTAATGAAAGCTTCAGTTCGATTCAATGTGGGTGGATCGGCTTCATTCATCTCGAGTAACGGACTGGTGTTGACCAACCACCACGTCGGTTCCGACACGTTGTATAAATTGTCTACTAAGGATCGGGACATTTATCGAGACGGCTTTCTGGCTCGTACATTCGAGGAAGAGCTAAAGGCACCCGACTTGGAGCTGAACCAGCTGGTCAATATTCTGGATGTGACACAGCAAGTCAACGCTGCGATCAAACCCGAGATGACAGCTGAAGAAGCCGCTTTGGCTCGCCGTAGCGCCATCGAAGCGATCGAAAAAGAGGCGACTGAAAATTCGGGCTTGCGATCCAACGTGATTACATTGTACGGCGGTGGCCGTTATCACCTATATCAATTTAAAAAATATACCGACGTTCGTTTGGTCTGGTCTCCAGAGGCCGCAATCGCCTTTCTGGGAGGCGATGCCGACAATTTCGAATATCCTCGATGGTGCCTCGATGCGTGTATATTTCGGGTTTATGAAGAAGGGCAACCAGCAAAAATCGAACATTTTTTGCGTTGGTCAGAAAATGGCCCCGCTGAGAACGAGTTGACATTTGTCTCGGGAAATCCCGGGCGCACCAGTCGTATTTTTACCGTCGATGCACTCATTCATCAACGTGACGTCCGTATGCCCACTACTTTGGACTTTATTCGGCGTCGCGAAATTTTGCTGCAACAGTTTAGCCTTCGGGGTGAAGAACAGGCCAGGCAGGCTAAAGATAGTTTGTTCGGTTTTCAAAACGCCCGCAAAGCCCGTTCCGGAATGTTGGCGGGTCTGCAAGATCCTGCCGTTATGGCCGCGAAAAAAACTGCCGAGTCGAATCTGCTGGAAAGTCTCAATGGCAACCCTGAATTGTCAACATTGGCATCCGCTTGGGAAGAAATTGCGTCGATCAATCGTGAACGGACTCGATTGCAGGGGAAAGGAGTTAATCTGAATTCCCAACTCTTTAACTTCGCCAACACCATTGTACTGATGGCCGCTGAAGATAAAAAACCATCTGCCGATCGCCTAAAAGAATTTCAAATTGCCGGACGCGAGTCACTAAAACTGCAACTTTTCTCTCCGGCCCCCGTCTACAAAGATTTAGAACAAGCTGTACTTGAGGATTTAATTCGTTTGATGATGGAGAAATTGGGTGGCGATCATGAACTGTGTGTGTTAATCCTGCAAGGCAAAAACCCCTCCCAACGAGCGGCTGAATTGATACGGGGATCTAGTCTTGATCAAGCCGAATTCCGTCAAGCGTTGGTGGAAGGCGGATTGGAGGCGGTGCAACAGTCAGACGATCCAATCATATCGCTGGCTCGAGACCTTGAGAGTCAAATCCGACAGGAGCGAGCCGTCAATGAGGCATTGGAGGAAAGAGAGCGTCAAGCATATGCTAA
>JBGTHU010000603.1:0-6173 GCA_041745975.1 Mariniblastus sp. | reverse complement strand
GCGGGGGCCTATTATTTTTTGGGAGATTTGCACTCGCGAGTGGGGGATGCGGATACCGCCGCACTGTATTGGATGCGGGTTCCAATACTCTATCCGGAAAATCTGCACCTTTCTGCCGCCGCTTTATATCAAACCAGTGTTTTAATGCGAAACAAGAACCAAACTGAAGAAGCAAGATCGTTGCAAGTTGAATTAAAGTTAAAGTATCCGGAATCCATTTGGGCTCAACAGCTCTAGGGAAATCGCCCGCTGGCCGAACTGGAAAACACATCGATTGCGTGCGAAATTGTTTGCAAACCACCTTACCAAGGATGACCATGCCCCTAGATCAACGAAATCATTTATTAGGTGTCTTTCCGGATACTGTTAATTTAGTCAGCGGCAGGGCACAGGCTGCGAGTGCTTCACCGGTGGCAAGCGGCTTGCGGCTCACCGGTTCGAGGTATTTGATCAGACTCTTAAAACCTTTCCAATCGGTTGTTTATTTGGCACTGTTTTGTTTAGTGGCTTTCAGCCAAATTGAAACCGCATGGGGACAAACGGAGCCGAGTGAGTCTTCAGCACCGGGTGGCTTTATCCAGATCCTATTTTCCGGAGGCATCACGGGAGCCGTATTGATTTTTCTGTTGTTGGGATTGTCGATAACGGCTGCATATTTAATTTTCGATCATTTGATGACCATTCGTCGCCGCGATCTGATGCCCGACGGACTAAGTGACCAAGTCCGCCAGGCGTTGACTGCTGGTGACATTGCGGCCGCTCAAGCCGCCTGTAACGCTCAACCAAGTTTTTTGTCTTTTGTTTTACTGCATGGCATCAGCGAGCTAGAATTTGGCTGGACGGCTGTCGAGAAATCGATTGAAGATGCTTTGGCGGAGCAGGCCGCACGCATGTTTCGCAAAATCGAATATCTGTCGGTAATTGGTAATATTGCCCCGATGGTGGGATTATTGGGAACCGTAATCGGCATGATTTTTGCCTTTCAGAGTGTCGCGGCAACTCAGGGAACCGCCAGCGCACCGCAATTGGCAGAGGGAATCTATCAAGCCTTGGTGACGACGGTCGGTGGGTTGATCGTGGCTATCCCTTCGATAGGGGCTTTTGCCATTTTTCGCAATCGGATCGATCAATATGTGGCCGAGGCCGCCTTTTTGGCTCAACATGTTTTTGGCCCCTTGCGTCGCCGGCGAAGTCGCCAGGGCAACCGCGATTAAATAGCTGTCGTTGAGAACAGGAAATTAAGATAGTGCGCGCACCTCAATATAAACCGAACCGACGTTTTGGTTTCAACATGACACCCATGATTGACGTGGTGTTTTTGTTGATCATTTTTTTCTTGGTCAGCAGCCATTTGGCTCGTCAAGAAACCACACTCGAACTTCCCTTGCCTGTGGCGCTTAGCAGCAATGAAGAAATTGACCAAATCACGCCGCGAGTGACGATCAATGTGCAATCGGATGGAGTCATTTTGTTGGCAGGTCGGCCAATTAGGGTGCCGGAGTTGGCAGATCGATTTCGGGAGATTCACAAACGGGAGGGAGAGGGAATGGAAGTCCGAATTCGCAGTAGTCGACGTGCGACCTATGCGATGGTCGAGCCGATCATGTTGGCTTGCACTCAAGCCAAAATTTGGAATGTGACTTACGCGGTCTACCAGGAGGAGCGAGAATGAAGCGTCCCAGTCCGCTGCTACGCAGTCCTAAAGTCGCCGATGTCGACAGTGCCATGACTCCGATGATTGACGTGGTGTTTTTGTTGCTGGTATTCTTTGTTTGGACGGCCAGCTTCCAAATGATTGAATATATTTTGCCAACTCAAATGTCTTCGGAGATCGGGCAACAGGCGGCCGAACCACTTGAACTTCCTCCCGAGCAACCACTGGAAAAAATTGTGATCCGAATCGGTTGGGACGGTGCGAGTCCGATTTGGACGCTGAATAACCAGCCGATGGCATCTGTGGCCGAAATCGGTCAACGGCTGCAGGTAATTGCGGGGATCGAAAATCAGGCTCCTGTGATCCTGCACCCGCAACCGCTTGTTCCTTTGGGCCATGTGATCGAAGCTTACGACGTTGCCCGTTTGGCTGGTTTCCCTAAAATTGCTTTTGCCGTCAATCCAAGCTCTCAATAAGGTTGTTATCGTGTGGCACTGTTGTCGAATCAACTATCCGGCTTTCATTTACTTGCTTGATCAGGCAAGCAAATGCCTGATCGCTGCCGCCTGCTTGTTATTATTTGACATCCGTTCCGTTTCGGCGTTTTGTGATGTGCCTGCGAGTTTGTTATCGGGATCCTCGCAACCCGCGAGCCGCAATCTGTTAGCCGCTGGCAAATCTCCGGCGTTTGGTGTTTCGCTGATCGCCAGATCAGTGTTGCCCGGACTGACTTCCAGGGAAACACAACCAACCAACTTCCAAGGTCAGGATCAAGATCAAACCGATCAGGCACTGCGTTTGATTGATGGGCTGCGTCAGCGTCGATTATTTGATTTGGCTGAAATCTATTGTAATCAATGTTTGGCTGGAGCGAACATTAACAATGAGCAATTGGCACTCTTTACCCTCGAATTGATCAAGACGCAAACCAGCCGAGCTCTATTGGCATCGCCCGGTGATCGAGATCAATTTTGGCAGCAAGCCCATCAAACCGCCACTCGGTTTTCCCAACAATATCCTGAGCATCCTCGTGAAATATTAATCGGATTACAGCGTGGACTGATTTATTTGGCCCAAGGTCAATTGATTCAGCAAGAAATTGAGGGGGAATTGATTTCGTTTGCCGAACAGGAGCAAGCGACTGAAAATGCCCTGGTTCAGTTACGAGCTGCCAATTTAGTGTTTGAAGAATTGGAACGTTCAATCACCCGGCAAATTCCCCTCCAGCGAAATCGCAATTTGCAACCTGGTGAATTGACCGTTGAGGAGTTGCTGCAGTTGAGTCAACAAGTGCGGCTGCAGTTGGCGACGGTGAATTTACAGCGAGCCAAATGGTATGCGGCGGATGATCGATTGAATCGTGTCGATGCACTCAACCGTGTGCTCGATCGCCTGCAAGAGATTCAAAAAGGGACTTCGCCGAATCAACCGATTTGGTGGGAAAACCAAACTCTATTGGTTGAAGTCTATCGACTGCTGGGACAAATCAACAACGCGGAACAGGTGATCCAACGAGCCAACGCGTTCGATGAAACAGAAGAGTACTCGAATCCAATCCAAGCGAAATGGATTGAGCAATTAATCCGATTGGCATTGGATAAAGGGGATTTAGAATCATTAACACAGGCTGTTTACACGTCGGAACAAATTCCCAACCGACAACCCCAGTTGGATCTCGCCCGTTTATTGGCCGTTCGTGAATTTTCTCAGCGGTCTACTGGGGACGACCGGACCCTTTGGTTGCAGAAAGCAGCCAATTTAGCACGGGAAATCGAAGCCCAGCATGGAGGCTACTGGGGGCGGCGAGCCAAATTGATTTTGATTGCGGGAGCAGACAGTCGCATGTTGGGGCAGGGCGACCCCGGCACCACCGCCAAGGAATCTCGATCGATGTCTGCTGATCGCCAAGCGGGAGGAGCGGAAATTGATTTGCTGGTTGGTTTGGCTGAACAAGCTCTCAGACAAGAGCGATTCGAAGATGCTTATAAAGCCTACCATCGAGCGTCCCAGTTGGCGCTTGAGCTACAAGAAGCGGGGAACGACCTGGCGCTTTCATTGGCCTTGCAGGCCGGTCAATCGTTGGAAAAAACGGGACAACATCAAACCGTCGCAAACTATTTGTTGCAATTGGCGGTGGAAAACAGCCAGCATCGGTTGGGAAGTGCGACGCACTTGCGAGGGTTATGGAACCAGGGCCGAGCCATTGGATTTGTTCCCACTGCCGGTGAATCAATCGCGTCACAACGTCAACGAAATGACTTTTTGAGGGGGCTGCAACAACATTTGACGATCTGGCAAACCGCTTCTTCCAGGAATCAAATTCGATACTGGTTGGGTAATCATTATTTAGCAACGGCCAATTTGGCTTCCAACGAGCCGACTGATCCGGCAAACATTGGAGGGACGCCTACCTCGCAAGACGTGCAACTTCGGTTGCGGAATTGGCAATTGTCGATTGAAAATTATTTAGCCATCGAAATCGGTACGCCGTTGTTCGAGGATTCGATCCGGCGATCAGCTTACGCCGCCAGACAATGGATTCACAGCGCACCCCAAGCGGAACGATCCCCTTTCGCTGAAAGGATGACAACGAAATGGAAAACGCTGCTGAATGCAGCGAATCGCCAACAAGATCCCGTATCGGATGCCGACGTAACCGAGGTTGCAGATAATGTCGATGTTACTAAAAGCGCGGGTGCCGGTTGGCAAAAATGGAAGTTGACCGTCAGCCTCATCATCGCCGAATTCGGATTAGAGCAAGGCACGATATCGATCGACGAATTGGTCAATCTGTTGATTGACGGATTGCCGAACCCAGCTCAATTGGCTGAATTGGAAAATGGAAACGGATCATCTACATCGGCTGAGTCGGCCGCTGATATCCTGCGAGCCAAGAGTTGGTTGTGGGCTGGTTTGGCATGGAGCGGTGGTGCCAATCAAAAACAAGGAGCTTGGCAAATTGACGAATTGCTGAATCAAATCTCAACCGAAGTTACGGCGTTGGCGACCGCTGAACGAGCGTTTACGGAAATGGCTCAACACCAACCGGCAGCAAGAAGTGATTCAAGCTATCGCGAGCGACTGAAGTTAATTGAAAATGCGCTTGCGCGGCACCATGAGAGCATGGACGAGCATGAAAGAATCGCATGGCAATTCCGGCAGGCCGATAACTTAATCGAGCTTCAGCGATTCGACGCGGCCATACCAATCTTGACCGAATTGGAAAAACTTAGACCGCAAGATGCGGCGATTCAATTGCGGCTGGCACGGGTGACTACGGAACTGCAAAAGGAAACGACCCCCGATCAACCGCTGCGGCGATGGCAACGTTTGGCCAGCCAGTTGAGGCCGCATACCGACGGATGGTACGAGGCAAAATACCAGATCGCTTGGCTGTTGGAGTATACGGGGCAACGAGCCGAAGCACGGAAATCGCTGGAGTACCTCCAGGCAATTCCCCCCGGTTGGGAAAATTCGAAATTACGCAACCAATTCGAATCGCTGCTTCGGCGTTGCCAACAGTGATGAAAACCGGAACCTACTGCCTTCAACTGTCGTCCGGCACAATTGGCAAAAATCGGCGTTAGGTCGAGGCTCCAGCCGAGTCCGATCGACATGAATGCTGACCATTTTTTGGTTGTTGTGACGGAGGGAGCCATGTCCTCTCAACCTGCCCGCAAACCGTGGGTGAAAATCAGACGCCTAGACGAAAAAGCCGAAATGGAATAAGTTAAAAGGTTTGATTAAGTGTTAAATTTCAGAAATTTAGGTGTTGTTAATGGGTTCATTCAATTTAGACCGGCAAACAAGTAAGCTGGAGTGGTTGATATTGGCAGCAATGGTTGCCTTTTGTTTAGTTTGTCGGCTGAGTTTTGCCGAGAGTTGGAACATCAAACCCGTGGCGGCTTTACTGATGTTCGGAGCGTTCTTTTTTCAAAGAAGTTGGCTACCGATCGTTGGTTTGATGATCGTTATGATAATTTCCGATTTGATTTTAGGGCTTTATCATCCCGCGTTGATGATTTCTGTTTACCTTTCGATGTTATTGGCTGGAATGATTGGAGTTCTGCTGCGGCGCTCTCGGTTACAGGGACGAAATTGGGCTTGGATGACCAAGGTCGTGGGAGCCTCATTGGTAATGTCCAGCGTATTCTTTTTGCTGACCAACGGTGCTTGCTGGCTCTTTTTTGATACCTATCCCAAAACAATTTGGGGGTTGATCAGTTCCTATGCGGCCGGATTGCCGTTCTTTGGAAGAACGCTGATGGGAGATTTGTTGTTTACAGTATTGGCGTTTGGTAGTTTCGCAATGGTGCATGTGCCCACATCTCACACATCTCGGTCAGCTGACCGAAGGCAATTGGCCTGGGCGTCAGTCAAGAATGAACAGGAAAACAAAAAGTGAAATTTCACACACTTGAAAATGGCGACCAATTCCCATTGCTTGGACTGGGCACCTGGAAAGCGGAACCGGGTGAAGTTGGCAGGGCGGTAAAAACAGCAATTCGGTTGGGTTACC
>JBGTHU010000602.1:0-7035 GCA_041745975.1 Mariniblastus sp. | reverse complement strand
ATTGGCCAAAGCATCAATTAATGCTTGTACATTTTCGTCAGTATTATCCAAGGTAGCCCCCGATTCGATGCGGTTGATTTGCTGGCCTATAGGTTATTATAATCACTCATCTCACTAAAAAGGGATTGACACTTTGGTAGGCAAATCAATTTTCCAGATACCTGCCGTTTTGCCGGAGAGGGCCTGCCCCCTTTTCAAACAGCTAATTATTATTCCAGTTTTGAATCAGATTACCAGTGAGGATCAAAAAAAGCGACCATAAAATGGCTTATTCAAGTAGCATTGAGCTTATTTCGTCCCTTATTGATCAAACAGTACGTTCAAAATAGGAAAAAGTCGGCCTCACGGTTGTCATTCAGGAACAGGAGTTGCAACTTTCTTAAAACTGCCATCCTTTTTGCGAGGCAATTTCGTGATCGAAAATGATTCCAACCTAATTTATCCGCAGCACTTCAGCCGAATGAAGTTGATCGGTCGCCGCCGCGAATTTTGCCGAAAAATTTCGCAAAACTCTGAACTTTTTCCTTATCAAAATTCGCTTTGGCTGCCGGTTAAACGGCTTGTCGCTTCAGACGGCTGACGTGTTACATTAATCCGAGGTCAGCATTTTCAGGTTGGGCGCGATTTGCTCGATCATCCGGGTCATGTATTTGTTCACCTGGCTGACGGTTTTGAACTGCATCACCGTAGCCACGATCTGCTCCGCCTCCTCGACGGATATTTGGTGGGTTAATTGTTTGATCGAAGGGACAAATGCGGGGCTCATGCTGAATCGCCGCAATCCCATCCCCAGCAGCAATACGAAAGCCTTGGGTCGGCCAGCCATTTCCCCGCAGACTGTGATCGGCTTGTGGGCTCGATTGCATGCGGCGATCACATTCTTCAGTACGATCAAAACGGGCGGAGCGAGTGGTTGGCAGAGGTGCGCAACTTTCGGATTGTCGCGATCGGCGGCCATCAGATACTGCACCAAATCGTTGGTTCCAACGGAGACAAAATCAACTAGGTCGAGCATGGTTTCGATGGAAATGGCCGCCGCCGGTACTTCCAGCATCATGCCGATCGGTACATCTTTTGTTTTGATCCCTCGCGATTGCAGAATTTTGTAGGCACTGCGAACCATCGTCCGCAGTTTTCGCAGCTCCTCAACCGTCGTCACCATCGGGAACATGATCCGCACATTCCCCTCAGGGAAATCGCTGGCCGCTCGAACAATGGCTCGAATTTGCGTATTAAAGAATTCGGGATGTTCAAACGACAAACGAATACTCCGCCATCCCATGAAGGGATTGGCTTCCTGGTGATCGTGTCCCAAATAGGCCACCGTTTTATCGCCACCGATGTCGAGCGTACGGATAGTCACGTTGTGGTTCGGACTGGCGGCTACAATTTGGCAATAGATTTCGTATTGCTCATTTTCATCTGGAACAGTGGGGTGGGTCAGATACAGATACTCCGTGCGGTACAAACCGACTCCATTGGCTCCCATCGCATTGGCGGCTTGCGCGTCGGCGACCCCATTGATATTGGCCTGCAATCGAATTTCCACTCCGTCGGTGGTCACCGCCTGCAGGTCTCGATTGGTGGCCAGTTGATCTCGCAAGTCAAAAAACTCTCGTTCGAGTTTACGGAATGCGGTCAGAGACTCCGAGTTGGGGTTGACTTCGACGTGTCCATCGCGTCCGTCAACGATAATCGTATCTCCCGTTTTGACTTTTCGGACAATTCCACTCAATCCGGAGACGGCCGGAATCCCTCGAGATCTTGCGATGATCGCAGCGTGACTGGTCTGGCTCCCTTTTTGAGTGACAATGCCATGGACATCCATGTCGCCCAGGGCGACGACTTGCGAGGGCATCAGTTCGTCGGCAACCACAATCAGCGGGCCTTTGATAACGGCATGAACCGCGGTGTCCATCCCCGTCAGATAGACGGCCAACCGCAGTACCACATCGCGGATATCATTCAGCCGCTCTTGCAAATAAGAGTCAGCGCTTTGGCTGAAGAAAGTCGTATATTCGCCCAACAGTCGATGCAACGCCGCTGCAGCCGTCATCCGCTCCTCCACGATCCAGGAGCGGATTTTCTGGGTGAAGGCCGAATCCCTTAGGATTGATTGGTGCACGGCGAAAATAGCCGCTTCCTCATGACCGACCTGCGCAGCAACTTTTTTTTCCAGAGCCCGTAAATCGGCGGCGGTCTTATCACGAGCGGTTTCATAGTTCGCCAATTCCGCGGTGACCTCCGAATCTTCCAAAGTTTTGGTATCCGGGTTGACGAAAATTTCGTGGATGACGTAAGCGGTGCCGATAGCCACCCCAGGCGAAACAGCAATTCCTCGACGCATAATTCCTTGGTTTCCTAATTCTTGAGAATACTTCAATGGCTCCGATGGCCCGGTAATTGCCCATGTGACGTCACCATTTCCGCGACCCCGCCGACGTTCATTCAGTGATAGCACCAATTTAACCGAAATTCTTGTTTTGGTGTAAGTTGATCTAAAATTGACCCGCACATTTCCCAAAACTCGCTTGCAAACAGCGGCAAGTAAGCTGTCACAGTAAATTCTACTGAAAACAGAGAGACTATTGTTGAGGAAAATCGCTAGCTTTGCTATATTTTGGCGTTTTCACTTTAATTGTTACACTTTAACCGACTGTTGGCTGGATGCGATTTTCTCAACTTGACCGAATTACAGCGTTAGAACCTGGTCGGACTCTCTCAGGGGTCAAGTGCTTGTCGCTTTCCGAGGAATACTTGCAAGACCACTTTCCAAGATTCCCCGTGATGCCAGGGGTGTTGATGCTGGAGGCGATGTTTCAAGCCAGCATGTGGTTGGTGCGAGTCACAGAGAAATTCGAGAAGTCAACCGTGGTGCTGCGGGAGGCGAAAGGGGTCAAGTTTCAGGGCTTCGTCCAACCCGGTAACTCCCTGCTTATCGACAGCGAACTGAACAAATCCCATCCGAACGGAGAATATCATTTCAAAGTCAGCGGCAAGATCGATGGGCGAATCGCAACATCTGCCAGATTGGTTGTTGAATCATACAATTTATGTGACAAACATGGCTTGGATGCTGCGATCGACGATTATCGAAAGCACCAATTTAAATTGAAATTTCGGCAACTTTGCAACCAAATCGAAACCAGAGACCTGCTTAAGTCGGCCGATTAAATAAAATTGAGAAACCCAAACCTCGGTCGAAATAATGATTCAACAACAGAAAATTTATCAGAAAATTTTTTAGGGCCGGGAATTTAACTCAAATTTTTAGTTGGTTTAAGACCTACCCCTAACAATTTGCCACCAATTTACGTTAATCTAATAACTTTACAAACCCAATAATCCAACAGTCGGGAGAGACCGAGCATGCCCACAAGCGAAGAAGTATTTGATAAAGTCCGAGAAGCACTGGTCGATGCCCTGGGCGTCGATGACGATGAAGTAACCCCTGAGGCGACCATGGTCGGTGACTTGGGCGCTGAATCAATCGATTTCTTGGATATCGTTTTCAAACTCGAGCAAGCCTTTGGAATTTCAATCCCGCGAGAAGAATTGTTCCCCGATGACATCCTAACCGACAGCGGCTTCGTCAGCGATGGAAAATTAACCGCTGAGGGAGTCGCCAAACTCAAAGAGCGAATGCCGTTCGCCGATTTGAGCCGGTTCGAATCCAACCCCATGGTGCAGGAATTCGGCAATATGTTGACCGTCAAAGATTTATGCAACTACGTTTCCATGAAATCGGTCTGAGGTTAATGCAACGCAACGATTCAGTTGCTTGTAACTGATTGAGAAAGTTTATTATGCGTTGGTTTTGGATCGATCATTTCACGGAATTTGTCAGCGGCCAAAGAGCGGCCGCTGTAAAATGCGTCAGCCTTACTGAAGAGGTGGTCGATGAATACGCTCCCGGTCGCACGTATCTACCGGCTCCGTTGATTATCGAAGGGATCGCCCAGACCGGCGGCATGTTGCTGGGCCAGTTGAGCGATTTCAAAGATCGGATCGTATTGGCCAAGGTAATCAAATCCACTTTCTTGTTCGAGGCCTATCCGGGCGATACATTGATCTATCGGGTCGAAATCAAAAATCGAGATGATCTGGGCGCGTTGGTTGAAGCGACGTCGGAAATCAACGGCCAACCTCATGGCCAAATCGAATTGATGTTCGCGGCCCTTCAAGATGACCGGTTCGATCAAGTGGAACTCTTTGAACCGGCACAGTTTTGCCGCATGCTGCGGATGTTGCATTTGTTCGAAGTCGGCGTCAATCCCGATGGCAGCCCGATTTCCGTCCCCCCGCATATGATCGAAGCTGAAAAAGCATTTTTAAAGATAGGTTAATGGGTTCCCATCAAATTGACTCCCAAAATTGACTCTCATTAAGTCTTAAGGAAAATTAAATTAAAATGATAGCCACTGATTCACGCCGTCGAGTCGTTGTTACCGGTGTCGGTGTGATTAACCCGCTGGGTAACGATGTGGAAACCGTTTGGTCGGCGTTGAAGGAAGGCAAGTCGGGAGTTGACTACACGACGATTTTTGACGCCTCCAATTTTCCCACTCGCATCGCCGCGGAAATCAAGAACTGGGATATTGCTGACGCAGTGACCGATCCCGAACGTTGGCGGTTGCGTGGACGGCACACTAAGTTTGCTGCCGGTGCCGCAATCCAAGCCGTTCACTCGTCCGGGGTGTTGGATGCGATCCAAAACCCACGGCGGTTTGGTGTCTACTTGGGCAGCGGTGAAGGGAACCAGGACTTCATGTCGTTTGCTGCCATGATGGCCGATTCACTGACCCCCGATGGCGAGTTGGATTTGGTCAAGTTCACCAAAGCCGGCCTAAGCCGTTTGAATCCCGTGGAAGAATTGGAACAGGAACCGAATATGCCGGTCGGGCATTTGGCCGCCCTGTTTAACGCTCAAGGCCCCAATGCCAATTGCTTGACCGCTTGCGCGGCCAGCAACCAAGCGATCGGAGAAGCGGTCGAAATTATCCGCCGTGGCGAAGCCGATGTGATGCTCTCGGGCGGCACTCACAGCATGATTCACCCCTTTGGTGTCACTGGGTTTAATCTGTTGACCGCACTCTCCACCAACAACCAAGACCCCACCAAGGCCTCCCGGCCTTTCGACCGCTTGCGAGACGGTTTTGTACTGGGCGAAGGGGCCGCGATGGTGGTTCTGGAAGAACTCGAGTTTGCCAAAGCCCGTGGTGCTCAAATCTGGGGAGAAGTCGTTGGGTACGGATCATCCGCCGATGCGTATCGGATCACCGACATTCATCCGGAAGGTCGCGGTGCGATCGCCTGTATGGAGATGGCCATCCGGGACGCCGGCTTAGTCCCTCAACAAATTCAATACGTCAACGCCCACGGAACCAGCACCACCGTCAACGACAAAGTCGAAACGCGCGCCTGCCATCAAGTTTTTGGTGAACATGCGGCCCAGATTCCTGTCTCCAGTACCAAGAGTATGATGGGACATTTAATCGCCGCCGCCGGAGCGACCGAACTGATCGTCTGCTTGTTGGCAATTCGAGACAACGTCCTGCCCCCCACGATCAACTACG
This sequence comes from Mariniblastus sp., assembly GCA_041745975.1. Taxonomy (GTDB): domain Bacteria; phylum Planctomycetota; class Planctomycetia; order Pirellulales; family Pirellulaceae; genus Mariniblastus. Next base: position 1,459 of record JBGTHU010000602.1, on the reverse strand, counting down.
AAAACCCCGACCCATTGTGCGATTTAGACTACATCCCCAACGAAGCACGGCAGACCGAGTGCTCGATCGCGCTGACCAATAGCTTTGGTTTCGGCGGCCAAAATATCTCAGTGGTCGTTTCCGAATTTAATTCTTGATTTTTGATGCCTAACCCCCGAACGATACTCGTTACCGCCGCCTTGCCCTATGCCAATGGCTCGATCCATCTGGGCCACTTAGTCGAATATATTCAAACCGATATCTGGGTGCGGTTCCAGAAATTGTGCGGCCACCAATGCCGGTTCATGTGGGCTGATGATACCCACGGCACCGCGATCATGATTCGCGCCCGCAAGGAAAATCGCAGCGAAGAGGAAGTTATTGCCCAAGCCGCAGCCGAACACCAACGGGATTTCCAAGCTTTTCATATCCAATACGATCACTACGGCAGTACCCACAGTCAATCCAATCGAGAACTGTGCGGTCAAATCTGGCAGGCGTTTCGCGATGCCAATTTGATCGTCGAAAAAGAAGTCCAGCAACTATTTGATGTCCAGCAGGGAACCTTTTTGGCCGATCGGTTTGTCCGAGGCGTTTGCCCCTTCTGCGGTGCCGCCGATCAGCCCGGCGACAATTGCAGCAAATGCGGCGAGACCTACTCTCCGGCGGATCTGATCGATCCCGTCAGTCAACTCTCAGGTACCACCCCAGAAATTCGACAAGCCAAGCATTTATTCATTCAACTGGAACCACTGCGAGATTTTTTAGTCGATTGGACGCAGTCCGGCAATCACCTGCAATCCGAAGTTGCCAATTACCTCAAGGGCCACTTCTTGGGAGACGCCAACTCGGCAGCCGGCGCCAAGGAACTGCGCGATTGGGATGTCTCGCGCCCCGCTCCCTATTTCGGTTTTGAAATCCCCGATGAACCGGGACATTTTTGGTATGTCTGGTTTGATGCGCCCGTCGGTTACATCGCCTCAACGCTCGATTGGTGCCGTCAGAATGACCAACGACTGGAAGATTGGTGGAACAACGAGGAAGTGGAAATTCACCACTTCATCGGTAAAGACATCACTTACTTCCACACGTTGTTTTGGCCTGGAATGCTGAAAGTTGCGGGCTTTAGCCTGCCAACCAAAATCCACATCCACGGTTTTTTAACCGTGAATGGCGCCAAGATGTCCAAAAGTATCGGCACCCAGTTCACCGCCGAGACATACTTGAAATACTTAAACCCCGAGGCATTGCGGTACTTCTACGCTGCTAAATTGGGAAATCGGTTGGATGATATCGATTTGAATTTGGCTGAGTTCGTCAATAAGGTCAATTCCGATCTGATTGGAAAAGTAGTTAACCTGGCCTCCCGCACCGCCAAGTTTGTCGCGGAAGTTGGACTCTCCCCTCAGTACCCTGATGATGATGGCTTGTTCCAAGCCGGAGCCGCTGCCGGAGCGGAAATTGCCGAAGCTTACGAAAC
>JBGTHU010000601.1:0-6241 GCA_041745975.1 Mariniblastus sp. | reverse complement strand
GAGCCCACTGCCGCCCATAGCCAGACATCCGAGGGAAGCTTTGCCGTGTAATGCTCCATGGAGTGCGCGACATAGCCCTCTGCGTGATCGTGCGCTTCGGCCGTATTGTTTTCGTGTAACTTCTGTTTAGTACCAGATTCTGTCATTTCATTTCTTTCATATCAAAAAATTTCGAGATACCGCTTAGCTAACTCTTTCATTATTACAGACAGGCAGCTGCCGAATATGGCGACATTCACCAATCCCATTTGGTGGAAATGATGAACAAGATTTATTTCGCTTTAACCCCGAATTCCAGAACAATCGAGATTCCTCTTGAGTACGCTACATCAAAAAGCTTTGGACTGATTGCCCTTCCACGAAAAAGATCTCCAAGAACATGAAGGCCCTCTGATCGATCCATCTTCCAGTAGGCATTGAATACCTTTCCCGCTATTTGACTTTGGATCTGGCTAAATCCACCATATGCAAATGGTGGCCAATTCGATGGTGGCGGAGCGTTAAACGCTTAAACTCATGTGTGGTCAGGATGACTTGTTTCCAATAAATCGCTGATGAAAAAACGCAGCCGCCAACATTTACAGCGCTTCCCAGAAGGGGTCTGCCACTTCTGGGAAAGGTTGCCTATGGGGCCTGCAAAACACGGAGCTTACAAAATGAAGAAGTTAATTATATTCGATTTGGATGGAACACTCGCCGAAAGCAAAACTACGGTCGATGCAGAGATTGCCGAACTGCTTGCTGCACTCCTCAAACGTATGAAGGTGGCGATCATTTCCGGTGCCGATTGGCCGCAATTTCAATCGCAATTGCTAGTTAGCCTATCGGAGGACGCATTTCTACAGAATCTTTCACTTCTGCCAACCAGTGGTTCTAAGTTTTACCAGTTCGATTCCGTCTGGGAGAAGTTGTATGCAGATGACTTCAGCGATACCGAAAAAGAGAAAATTATCCTTTCGCTGAAGGAGGCTGTTGCGACCTCTGATTTTGCCATCGATCAATCTTGGGGGGACCCAATCGAAGATCGCGGTGGTCAAATTACCTTTTCAGCGTTAGGGCAACAAGCCCCACTGGACTTCAAGCAAAAATGGGACCCCGATTTCATCAAACGCAACAAGATCAAAGCTCTGCTGGACGAGTTGATCCCCGAATTCACCGTGCGACTGGGAGGTACCACTTCGATCGATGTAACCAAGGATGGAATCGACAAGGCCTATGGTATTGGAAAACTCCGAGAGCATTTGGGGATTGAACTGGATGAAATGCTGTTCTTTGGCGATGCATTATTCCCGGGCGGAAACGATTATCCGGTGCAGCAGGCAGGGGTCGCGTCCACCCAAGTCGCCAATGTCGACGAAACCAAATGTGTCATTAAAAAACTCCTCGAAACGATGAATGTAGATCATCCGAATCACTTTGCCAGGCGATAAGAGCACGATTGTCTGGACTCTGCCCAAACAGTTAGCGGCTGGAAAGCAAAGCTGGGGACAGTATCGGCGTTGGGTGCCACCCAACTAATGGGCCGGTCTCGCTTCTGACGCACTCCGAATGATTCTTGTGCTCACAGGTCATTCTCGAGGGTGCGCGATTCGTATTCCCTGCGGGCCCCTGCCGGTGAAACAATCGTGCCAGCGGGCCTTTTGTAAGACTCTGCCGGCAAATCCACATTCTGGCCGCTACAAGAAGGTGGCTGGCACTAGAGCGAGAATGGAGCGAGAAGGTGGCTGGCACCAACAGAACTTGCTAAGCGCCTGTACTTTCTCAGCTGCGGTCTGCGCACAATCCGGAGCTGTTCCCTACCTGAAACAGTAAACTGCACCGGTTGTGGTAAAGTTTGACTATTGTAGGGCATGGGCGCATTCCCTTAATCAAATCAATTCTCTTAATTAAATCAATTCTCTTGATTGAATTTCTCGGTCGATGATTCATGGAGAGGGTCTGGCAGCCGGATTCTTCGAATTAAAAATTTTCTTTCCCCAAGCTCACAAAAAGGATGTCTCGATGGCCAACGAACTTCGCTCCCGCTCTCGCTCTCGCAGTACTCGCTGCCTGATGCTGGGGAAGACCTTTATCGCTATGCTTTTAAGTGGAGTCACCTTCGCGACCGCTGACAACTTCACGGTGACCAACTTCAACGATTCTGGGACCGGTTCGCTCCGTCAGGCGATCGTCAGCGCCAACGCTGACCCTACCGGTCAGCACACGATCTCTTTCGACGGATCGCTGGGCGGGGGGACGATCCTGCTCGATTCCATGTTGCCGATGATTCAGCTAAGCCCCGGTGGCAACTTGACCATTACTGGAACAGGGACAGCCAATCTGGCGATCAGCGGCCAGAATCAACACCGGATTCTGTTCGTCGATTCCGGTCAGGTCACTGTCCAAGGCGTCACGCTTCGCGATGGCAATGCCAGCGGCGGAACCGGGGGCAACTTTGGAGGTTGGGCCAATGGCGGCGGGGGCGGAGGACTGGGCGCCGGCGGAGCCGTATTCGTCAATGAGAACGGCAATGTGGTCCTGCGCAACGTCAGCCTGGCTGACAACTCCGCCTCTGGTGGAAACGGCGGCAGTTATTCATCGTCTAGCTATCGCCCGTACGGCGGGGGCGGCGGGGGCGGTTTGGGTGGTGACGGAGGAAATGCCGGGTACGCTGGCGGGGGTGGCGGCGGCGGGTTTGCCGGAAACGGGGGTAACGCCAGCAAATACGACTAGGGGGGTGGCGGCGGGGGCGGGCTAACCCAAGACGGCGCGGAGGGAAGTTGGACCGGGGGTGCCGGAGGGGGCGAAGGAGGCGACGGTGGAAACGACCACGATTTCGGCCAAAACGGCGCTCGGTTCGGCGGTGGAGGAGGAGGAGGTTTTTATGGCGACGGAGGCAACGGCGGCGATTTTGGCGGCGGCGGAGGTGGGGGAACTATGCGTGTCGGTGGAACGGGCGGCTTTGGCGGCGGTGGCGGTGGAGCCGGGGCCTATGGGTCCGGGATAGGCGGCGGGGCCGGAGGGTTCGGCGCCGGTGATGGGGGTGACGAAGGCCACGGAGGTGACGGTGGAGACGGACTGGGCGGGGCCGTGTTTGTCCGCCAAGGCGGAGTGATAAGTTTCGAAAATGTCGCCTTTTCAGACAACCTGGCCCATGCCGGGACAGGCGGTATCGGCGACTACCTTAACGGAAGCGACGGAACGGCAAGCGGTGCCGGGCTCTTCGCCATGACAGGAGTCCAAGCGACGTGGGCTACCCCGGACGGCGTGGATGGGACACTCGACCCCAGTCTGCTGGTGGGTGCGAATCTGATCAAGTCCGGCGACGGCTTACTGGACCTCGCGGGAAGTAACGGGTCGTTCGAGTCGCTCGTCGTCGAAGCCGGGACACTTCGAGTCAACACAGGCGTCACCTCCGACGTCACCGTCAACTCGGGTGGAACTCTAGGCGGGGCCGGTTCGATCACCGGAGAACTGTTCCTCAACGGCACGCTTGCCCCAGGAAACTCGATCGGCACCCTCACGATCAACGGCAACGCGAACTTCAACCCCGGCAGCACAACTCAAATCGAGATCAACGACGGCGGCAACACCCCCGGCGTGCATAACGATCTGATCGTCGTCAACGGCGATGTCATGATCAACGGTGGAAGCGTCTCTGTGTTGGCCGAGTCGGGCAACTACACCGACGGGACCACGTACACGTTCCTCGCCGCCAACTCGGTCACGGGCGCATTCGATTCGATCACGAATAACCTGGCGTTTTTCGATGCTTTTCTGATCTACAACTCGGACAGCGTCCAGTTCAGCCTATTGGCAAACACCAGCGACTTTGCATCCGTCGCCGGGACGTTCAACCAATCGGCGGTCGGCAGCTACATCGACTTACATAGCGGTGGCTCGGCTCCGCCGCAACTGCAAACGCTCATCGACGAAATGATGCCGATGTCGACCGGGCAAGTTCAATCCTCGTTGGATCAACTTGGCGGTACAATCTACGGATCGCTGCCGATGGCGAACTTCCAACACACGACCTATTACCTGGCCCAGCTGAGCGACCGCTTGCGAGCCCAGATGGTCCCTGCCGAAGCATGCAACCCGCAACCGGTCCGCTCCCTCCGCGGGTACAGGATGAGCGAACCGGAATATTGGGGTGCGATTTGTAACCCAAGCGAGATGACTTCTTGGATTTCCGGCTACGGGCTGGGCGGTCGCGGCCAAACAGACGGCAATGCCGACGGGTTCCGTTACGGTCTGGGCGGAACCCAGATTGCGGTCCAAAAAAACCTCGCCAGTTCGCATGCCGTTGGCGCTTGGGCCAATTTGGCTTGGAGCAACGTCCGCGGCGAACAACTCAGCGATTCCGCCAACTTGGAGAACTACCATTTCGGTAGCTACCTGACCGGTTTCGACGGTCGTAACTACTACATCCTTAACGGCGGCCTGGGTTATGACCACGGAGACGTTCACCGGACGCCCCAAATCGGCAACGTGATGGGCTCGACCCGGGGACAATACCGCGGATTGCAGGCAAACGGATACGTCGAACGCGGCTTATCGGTCGTCCGTCAGGGCTGGAACTTGCAGCCGTACGGGGCGATGCAGTACATGTACCTTCGCCAAGGCGAAGTGAACGAAACCGGCGGTGGGATGTTCAACTTGCACGTCTCGCAAATTGAAGCCCATTCGCTACGTGGGATTCTGGGCGGACGCGTCTCGACCACTGTCCGCAGCCGGTCTGGCTTGTTGGTGACCCCCGAGTTCCGGTCGGCATGGATCCACGAGTTCCTGGACACCCATCAAACCTACACCGCAGCGTTCTCGCAGCTCGGTGGGGGTTACACCGCTCGTGGTGTCGGCCTGGGCCGAGACTGGGCGAACCTTGGTGCCGGGGTGAACCTGATGGCCCGCCCGGGAAGCCGTCTGTTTGCCGGCTACGACCTGCAGTTCAACGAGCGTCAAGCCTTCCACGTCGGCAACGGCGGAGTCGAGTTCACCTGGTAAGCGAGAGTGAGTGATGATATTAAATGCATGTCCTTTAAGAATTATTGGCACTTGGTCTGAAACAACTTTAGATCCAGCCCATAAGGCGTTTCGTACAGTGAAATCGAGGTCGCTCCAAAATTAGATAGAAACTGGTCCCGGGATGTGGTTTCGAAATCTTGGATAATTTGCAAAACCTCCAAAAGACCTTGGTATTTGATCGACGTTGGATCAGCTTTTGTTGCCTGCAAAAATTCAAACTGTCTTTGAAAATAAAGCGGATTGATCAGCCATTGATTCAAGTCCCAAAAAGGCCGGAAAAGAGCTCCAGCTGAAAAATAGATGAATCCAACTGGCAATTCTTTTTCTGAACTCAGCTCCCAATGACGTTGGTATTCCTTTTCAGCCGATAACGGATTTGCTTTTTGCGAAAGAAGATTACGCAATAACGCTTCATTTCCTGCTAGCCCAATATATTCACGCTCCGCCCAAAAAATTTGTCGGCCGGGGAATATTAAATCGCTATCCGGGAAATTGCGTCGATAGTCCTCGATTTGCTTCTGAAATTTTTCAGAAAAACTCGGGCTCCAAGAGACACAGGGACAATCGATTTCAAACAGTTCAACATGGGCAAGATCTCCTGAATCAAGTCCATTTCGGCAAATCTGATTCATCAATTCCACAGTATAGCTGGGGTCAACTTTCAGCCTAGATAAACTTGGGAGAAAATTACCCACATCTCCTGGATGGAATTTTCCGATTAACTCGAAACCTCCCGTCAAGTGCGATAATGCATCAGAATCAACCGCCATTAGACCTGCAATGATAGGAAAGGCTTGACCAAGTGAATTGCTGGCGAAACCAGGCATCGACCATTCCTCGTCTAAATAAGAGTCGAGAAACTGAATCCCTTTCAAAAAAACCGGCAAGTCAAACTTCATTCGCAGGCTAATGTAAACATCATCAGGCACATCCTCAGCGACTCCGACGGTAATTGGTTCAAACTGAACCAATGCGTTTACGCCCGCGCGGGGAATCGCTTGAGCTAGGTGTACTCTAAACTCAAAGTCGACATCGGAATGGGGTCGATTTTGAAAATTGAGAGTAACCCCAGCAGCCAACATGTCGCTGAGGGCAAGTTCACTTTGCCCCCCCTTGCCGAACAATTTTTCCATTCGAGAACCAGACTCCGTGCCGAACAATTTAGCAATCTCCAGATAACCAAACACGAGAGAATCCGAAAACTCACATCGTTGCTCGACGGCCTTGAAGATACGAC
>JBGTHU010000600.1:0-7023 GCA_041745975.1 Mariniblastus sp. | reverse complement strand
CAGTAATCTGTTGTTTCCTTATATCTTGGCGGATTTTCATTTTTCGAGATCGTTCTTGGCTTAAGATGTTCGTTATGTGATGTTGACTCTGTGATCCGAATCATCGTGTAGGCGCAAATACCGAACTGCTCGGCAACCAGTGAAGAATTCACTTCAGCAACGGGAAACTGGTGACTATCGTAATTTGCCTCTGGAAATTGCGCATTGTTTTGCTTCCATTCGCGCAATCGTTGAGGCTCTTCCCCTTTATTAATGCGTTTCATCGTCGGCCATGTCCTCGTCATGTCTTTCACGAATTTCATCTGAAGGCCTGAGATCAATAGAACGCAAATTGCGCCCGACACCTTTGTACTCGACCCGCGGTTCAGTAAGCGCCTTGGCGTTTTTAACGCCGATATCCAATCGAGTCGTGGCGACAGTTTCTCCCGTTAATTTGCGCAGCTCATCCAGCTTCTTCTCCGCAGATTCAAATTCAAACTGCTCAAGTTCGGCTTCGATCTGTTGAATCAAATTGCCAACGTCTTCATCGATCTCTTTTGCCTCCATTAAATATTCAAGTATCCAATTGCTATCCAACCCGAACGCCTGATGGGGAATCTTCGCGGGCTTTCCTTGCGATACGACACGAATACAATCAGCATCGACCTGTCCAATTACTTGAGGCGAGTGCGTGGTTGCTACAAATTGAATGCTGGGAAACATTGTACGTAAGTCTTCGATGACGCGACGTTGCCAGCGAGGATGCAAATGAACATCAATTTCGTCGATCAGAACTACGCCGGGTGTTTCTTTCAATACCTGCGGTATGGGGTCGTCTTGTGGCCCAAGTCTATCTGGCGGAACAAGATAATTGTTCTGAATTACGCATTTGATGGCGATATCAGCGACCAGAGCCAGCATCGTAAGTTGTCCCGCACTTAAATTAAAAAAAGGCTGTGGATTCTTGTTGATCGAGAGCACTATATCTGCCATTCCCGTGTCATACCAAGCATCATCGGCATTGGGTACGCAACGTAGGATTGCCTTCTTGACAATCTCAAAGCCGGGACGAAATCTGCCGTCACTGCGTCGTTCTATCATCTCGTCTGCGAACCATTTTCGCAAATCCGCAATGCGGATTCCTCCCTTGAGACAATCATAAAAAGCCTCCCAACGACTTCTTGGCGCACGAGTCGCTTCATCTGACTTTCTTCGTTCCAAATGAGGCATCCAAGCTCTGCCTGCCCCGTAATAGGCGATTACAGGTAGCAATTGTTTTTTGCCTGAGTGAGCAGCTTTAATCAACTTGGAAATTTCCCGTCGCGCTGGTTCAAGCCCAGCCAACGATTTGTCCAGATACTTAATCGTAAAGTCCCAGTCGACGTTAGAACCAGCGATTAATCCATGCGCTTGAACCGAACAGGGCGAAAGGGCCCGAACGAACTGTGGCCGGTCGCCAGCGTTCTGCCAGGTCATTCGGATTTGGTCATCGTCAAGGTGGACGCGGCTATCGGAGACATTCTTGTCGGGTACTTCATATAGCCAAACTCCGCAAACAATCGCCAAGGCTTCGACTATCGAACTCTTGCCTGAGCCGTTCTCGCCAATCAGGAGTGTGAACTCGGGATGCAACGACAGTTCAAAATCCTCAAAGAGTTTGAAATTCTTCAGTTTGATGCGGTTAATTTTCATAAATTTCCTCTGGAAACTATTTTGGCTTGCCTATTGTGGGGGAGAGGCAATTGGTGCGAAGGGGCTTGTGCGACCAATGCTCGTCGATTGACTGAATAAATCCAGGTCGAACAATTTTGGCCCGCTGAATTTCAACACTGGATTCTGCACATCGGAGGTACAATCCCTCCGCGGGTTCCGATCCAAACTTCGACTCAGAAAGCATGGCAGTCACTTCTGCCAATCGAAAGTTTCCTGAGGCAATAAAAGGAACCGAGTAAATCTCCAATCGAGTTAGCATTTCATTTCGATCTTTCATGTCAAGAAACGTGGAGCGTTTACGATCGTAAAGATCAAATCCCAGAAACCAGTCTGGCAAATTTTCGTAATAAATCGAGTGAGTTGCAAAACACCATTCCCCAAACAGGATATAGCGGTCAGATAGTGCCTCGAATAGTTGGTCAATTCGTGAATTCAGCCAGTCTTGCAACGGCTGCCACTGACCCGATACAGGAAGGCTCAAAAAACCGCCTCGGTTTTGGGCTCGAATTTTACCATCACAATCAAATGAGATCCCCAAATTGGCTCCGTCAATCTTTTCTTCAACGAACACGTCGTTTGTCAAAAACTCCGCCACTTCCCATGGCGAAAGCACTTTGTCATCACGAACCGTCGCATGGCCCAAAACGGCAAGATGCGGTGTCGAGGGATATTTGAAAAAGTCCATGTTCACTTGCCCATCTTCTCTTGATATTTCTGCTTGATCCAATTCTCGCATAGAAACTCGACAGTGATCCCTGCATCGGCTAAAGCATCTTTCCAGCCCCACCATTTGCTATCCGTCGACTGGAGGATAGATGGCTTGCTCGGATGGGCATTGGCGACCGCTATAAACTTGCGATCGGAAAGATCGACATCTTTCAGGCCATCGTGTTCGGGGAATTCTGCATATGAGTCGTTGGTCTTCGTAATTGCCACTCGATCTTCATCCGGAAAACCCCAGCGATGATCATGAACCCATTTCATGAATTTGTCTCCCTGGCCTGGTTGGCCGCTAAGACAAAGGTTCTCCCGGTACTCGTCAAAGATTTCATCTCCTTGGTCAAGCACCAATCCGCCCTGTTTTACAACTCTTTCAATTGCATCAACACATGCCCAGATACATCCCAATAAAACATCGGGCGGGGTCGGTTCTAAAGCTCTGTTTGCATTAACCGGCACATTCGTGTCGATAACTTGTGACATTATTGTGCAACTCCATTCGCGGCCCTCATTCTTTTTTCCAAAGCTGCTTTTGACTGAGCCGTAATGTCATCCATTTCGTCCCCAAAAAAATGCTCGGGCCAATTTAGGATATTTCCAAAGATGTCCAGTTGTAATTCCTCCAATTCAGCGGGAGTTTTGGACACGTTTGCAAAATAGGCAGAGACCCGGTCTCGAGCAACGTGATCTTCTGCGATCCTACGCTGTAAACGCCGCAAGAAATGCTCCGAATGCGTCTCGACAATCAACTGAATGTTCCGGTCTTTGCCATCTTCTCGGGCATTAATTGCGTCAATCATTACGTCGGCCAATAGCGATTGGGCTCGGGGATGGAGATGAATTTCAGGTTGTTCCATCAAAATGATCGAGTTGGCTGGGGCGTAGAAACACTCAACCAAGACAGGCAAGACCTGCGAGATACCAAAACCAACGTCAGGAAGATCGACCAACCCTGTTGAACCTTTTGTCTTCAGTTTTACCTCATAATCCTGCCGATTCTTCGAGATTGCCTTGACAATAAAATTCTCAATCAAGCCCATGTCTTTGAGTTTTTGGGCGATTACCTGCTCGAACAGATTGGCTTGCTTTTTGAATCCCATGCTAATCCTTCGTTTTTTTGAAGCAAGGATAGCGGAAATCGTGTTTTCGCCGATATAACCAACACTTTCTGGCTCAATACCTGACCAAGAATAAAGCCGGTCAGTCTTGGTTCTCATTGGCCCAAGATAGGAAAGAGAACGAAAGAGCTTTTCTTGTGCGAGATTCAACGACTGTACAAACGCCGCGTTCTGATGGTAGGCAACTACCTCGTCTGGAAAGCCATAAAACCTTACAGGAGGCCCCGGATACCAAACTCGGCCCTGCTCCCTTTTTAGATTATATGTCTCAGTGTCAATCTTGAACTCCGCCTTCCTCTTGGTCTTAGAGTCGGTCTTTCGAGTCATCGAAACTGACATTTGCTGCGACTCTTCTTCGAACAACTGATATTTGAAATAGTTCACCGCAACGGAATATTCTTCCGGGTCGGTCATGCCAACGCTGGCTTCAAATTCAATCTCATTTGCTGAATACGTTGCGGCATTAAGTGGATCAGAGAATTCCAGTGTCTCGGGCAATGACCAACGATACTGAAAGTCAATTGAATTGTCTCTCGAGCGTCCAAACACCATCTCTTGAAAAGAACCAAGCTGAACCGCTGAACTCTTGCTGCCAGGAAACAATACCGCTTTGCGGTCTTGCGATTCAATTGTTTGCTTGAGTAACATCAAAAACTGACCGATGCTGGATTTCCCTGAACTGTTGGCACCAAAGAACAAGGTGATGGGTGCCATGCGGATCGAACCGGTGTCCTTCCAGCCTTTAAAATTCTTGATTCGCAGTTGAGTTAACATGTTTTTCTCAATTCGTTTTGTTTTAGCGTTCGATGTTTTGTCATCGGGATTAAATTGGCACGTGACACGAAATTATACCTCCAACTCACCTGTGACAGCGGATGCGATTAACGCAGAGCGACGTTCGTTGAGAAGTTGAATCGTTTGCATCGTTCGCTCTTCCATCAAATTAATTGTGTTGCTGCTGGTTGCGACGAAATCAACCACAGCTTCTTGATCTTTGAGCGGGAACAGCATAAACGGCAGGCTTTGTATCACTTCAGTATCGAGCTTTTTTGTTCCGTGGGCGGATTCAGTCACCTGAGTTAGCAGCCAAGAAGAGAAACCCTGAAAGTAGAGCAACGCAAACGTTGGAAGCACGCGTTGGTCAAACGTCAAGGCACGCATATCTTGGTTGATGGTCACTGGCACTTCGTTCAAGGCTACCGGCATCGAATGTGCTAGAATCATACCTCTAACAACAATCATCAAGGAATGGACAGGAAGCAAGTTTAATCCTGATGCAGATAAGCCACGTTCCGTGATGTGTTCTTGCGAGTCGAAGATGCGTGTTGATTTCATGTCTTTGGGAGACACCCATGGAATATCGCCCTCCCAGTATTCACGCTCCGCTCGATTTGGGGTCGCCCCACCACTGATCTTCGTTAGATACTTGAGCGGCACGACCGGAAAGTCGACATTTCCATCAAACCGAATTTTCTGATACTTATCGAACTTTAGCTGATGGGTTTTCGTTATTGCGTGGGTGATGAGGGCGCGGCGTTTTTCGGAGAGGAGGGTCAGCAATCGCTCCTTGGCCGCGATCAAGCGGTCAATCTCCGAAGTCTCACGATCCAAATACGACGCTATCCGACGCTGCTTGAGTGAAGGAGGTACGATAATGTACTTCGAGTACGCCAATTCTCGGCTTAGTCCTGGTACTGCGGCGTCATCTGACTCGGTATCTAGACCGATTGATAGAAGATAATAGTACAACCATCGTAGATCCACTTTCGTTGCTGTTGAGTCGACAAAAAAGGTCGTATCAGTCGCATAAACAGATTCGTCTGACCAATTGATTTTGCCGAATGATCCCTTTCGACCAATTACGATTACTGGTGCCTGAGTATTTGGTTTGCTGGTCTCGCTGAATTGCCCATTAGAACCATAAACTGGAACTGATCCACTGCCATGCTCCTCAGCCTTAATCGCATCGCCATACTTGAGCGAAGTTAAATACTTGAGGCGTTGCTTATGGAACTGACTCATTCCGTCACCGCGTCGAGCAGCCGGCGAATTTCGTCTTCGGCTTCCTTGAGTTCGGCGTCAATCACGCTCAGCGGACGGGGGGGCTTGTAAACATAGAAATGACGATTAAAGTTGATCTCGTAGCCAATCTTCGACTTGTCAGCATCGATCCAGGCGTCGGGAACAAAGGGCTCGACCTCTCTTGCGAAATAGTCAGCTTCGTTCTCCTTCAGCGGTATGTTTTCAGCGTCTCGTAGGGCCGAGTCGGCTTCGTATTTGACTTCGGTTTTTTCATCGGGCAGTGGGAACCAGCCGTACAATCGGCCGGGGGAATCTTTCTTAATCTTCCGCGTCGACTCAATCACCCATTTCGCTTCGGAGTTCGTCTCGGCAAAGACATCCCGAAACAATTTCCATTCGGCTTTCTTCCATTTGGTTCCCAAGTCTTCCAATACCGCTTCGATCCGAGTCTGCACTGCATTCCAGTCGTCGTGCGTCTCGCGACCGGTCTGCTTGTCGATTGCCTGGATGGCGTCGAGCAATTGCGGCATTGCATTCAAAAAGCGACTTTTGCGATCCGTCGTCATCTGGTACCGCAAGCGGAGCGGGCGTTCGACCGTACAACGGCGATAACCAAAGTCTTCGTTGTCAAACAGCTTGCTGATGGTGCGGACTTCGACTGACTCCGAACCCCTCACCCCCGGCCCCTCTCCCCTCAACAGGGGAGAGGAGAGCTTGTTGGTGGTTTTAGGCTTTCGAGCACCGTCGATCAGCGCCATCCACTTGGTCACTGTTCCGCGTGAATCGCTCACAAAGGCGGCTTCGATGTCTTTTGATTTTGTCTGACCTCCAGCGTCGTAGGCTTTGACAATCTCCGCAATTTGATCGGGTTCGCCCTCCTCAGGCCCCTCACCGATCTTTCGCCGTTTGTCGCCAAGAGACCTGCGCATTGGGATGTAGAAATCGCGAGCGTCCACCAGTTGAATCTTGCCCTCGCGTTCTTTCGATTTTCGGTTGGTAACAATCCACAGGTAGGTACCAATTCCCGTATTAAAAAACATCTGCTCGGGCAAAGCTACAATGGCTTCCAGCCAATCGGTTTCGATGATCCACTTGCGAATGTCGCTTTCGCCTGATCCGGCTCCGCCGGTGAACAAGGGTGAGCCATTAAAGACAATCGCCAGCCGCGATCCGGTCTTGTCCTTGCTGCGTGCCTCGTAAGGCTCGAACTTGTGTACCATGTGCAACAGGAACAGCAGGGCTCCATCGTTGATGCGTGGCAATCCGGCTCCGAACCGACCCGCAAAGCCGAGTTTTTTGTGTTCACGCTGGATGTCAGTTTGCTGCCGTTTCCAGTCGACACCAAACGGCGGATTCGCCAGCAGATAGTCAAAGCGTCCCTTGGTAACCGAATGGCGTTCATCAAATTTGTCGTCGATCAACGAGTCACCGTAGGCGATCTCGCTGTTGGGATGGTCTTTGATCAGCAAGT
>JBGTHU010000599.1:0-10106 GCA_041745975.1 Mariniblastus sp. | reverse complement strand
GGGGCTCGCTGGTTCCTGTGACCCCTTCGGTCAAAATCTTGACAAACACTTCCATCGAACTGCGTCCAACCGAACAAACATACGATTCCAGAATCACAATGTCATTGTTTCGAATCGGTTGATGAAAGTGGACACCGTCGTTGGACGCGGTGACTACCGGCATTTGACTGTGGCGTCGGGCCGATATTGCCGCCGTTTCATCGATTCGCTTCATTAACAATCCGCCAAACAAAGTATTGTGAGCGTTGGTATCGCCCGGTAAAACAATGTTTTCTTGGATTGCACGTGAATTACTCATCGGCAAACGAAAAATGGGAGAGGTTGGAGAGGGGATGTGCTCGTTTGACATTTTATTCAATTTAAAGGATGGGCGATAATTATGTGGGAAAGAATGGAATGAGACAAAGTTTGGGAAGCCAAAAGAAATGGGTCGTGTGTTGCGTTGGCAAGTTTAATAGTTGGCCTTCGTCCAGCCAAATTGATGACGGATCGATCCGTCAATCGATACCCAAGTGGCCGACCTCATACACTTTTCACGCTACCATCTTCACTCTACAAATAGGCGTCTCGTCCCTCTTTTTCTAATTGAGCTACCACTTCTTTGATTTTGCTCTCTTGCGTTCGGTCGGCAATCAAGGTTGCGTCGGGCGTATGAACAACGATCAGGTTGTCGACACCCAAGGTCACGATCAAGTGCTGGTTTTCACTGCGGATGATCGAGTTGGTTGTATCAATGGTCACGTGATTACCTGTGATGGAATTTCCCAACGGATCGGTGCCGGCCAAGCGAGGTACCGAAGACCAGTTGCCCAAATCATCCCATTCGAAGGGGGCCTGGATCATCAACACCTGGGGATAGCGTTCCATGACGGCAAAATCGATCGATTTGCCTTCGATGACTGGGAACTCTTGTTGGAGGATTGATTCGAATTGTTCGCTCTGACCCGCCTTCGCGATGGTATCGATATGACGATACATCTCCGGTTCGTACTCTTTCAATGCATTGAGCACCGTTTGTGCTTTCCAGACGAAAATTCCCGAATTCCAATGAAAGTTTCCGGAATCAATGTAGCCTGCTGCCGTCTGACGATCTGGTTTTTCATGGAAGCGAGCGACACGCCACGTCGGCAAATTGCAATCGGCCAAAGCGGAACCAGTGGCCTCAATATAGCCGTAACTGTCGGCCGGCCACGTCGGTGAAATTCCAAAAGTTACCAGTTGCTGAGGATCTTGGTCTACTAACGCAACCGCATGTTGAACAGCCGATTGGAAGGCAGCGACAGGTTGAATCACATGATCGGCCGGCAGGACAATCATCGTTGCTTGCGGGTCTTTCGCAGCTATCAAGGCTGCTGCCAGGCCGATGCAAGGGGCGGTGTCTCGTTTGGCTGGTTCACCAATGATTGCCTGATCAGGGAAGTCGGGAAGTTGATCGCGAATCGGTTGCACCAACGTCTGGTTGGTCATCACTAACCAGCGATGAGTGTCTACCAATCCCACCAATCGATCCGCTGTCGCTTGGATCATGGTTCTTTCACCAATTAGATTCAACAACTGCTTGGGACGATCTTGGCGACTGGCGGGCCAAAAACGTGTTCCGGCTCCACCGGCCATGATTAAAGCATGCAACATGGGAAATTTACTCGCTAGTTTCGCTGTTTAGATATCAAATAAAAAACAGATTGCCATCTCGGCGGCGTGAAGTATCGACGCATCGCTTGCGCCCATTCGCTACCATCGAAACAGGGAACGGAATTCGGGACAATTCATTCGTTTTGACTCGCATGATCGCTCAACAGAAATAGGTATCTTTATCGATCAAACAACCGGATTGAATTTTGGTCGCCAGTTCATCCGCGTCAATGGCAAACTTCGGATTGATTTCGACTCGTACATTCTCGGCCACGATCGCACCGGCTTGCGTCAACCAGCGTCGATGCAAATCAGAAATCGCTTGCTTGACGTGGTCGGGTGTCTCTGCGGCTGCTGGGGGGGCATTCTTAACTGCACAAAAACCCTCTTTCGGATCGACTTCAAGGACGATTCCTCGGGCAGCTAAAGGCAACAAATCAAAAATAAATTTTTCGAACTTAATAGCGTTAGGTTCATTGGGTTCAATTCGTGTTCCACTGGCATCGATGCGAGTCACTTTTTTTCTGGCCTGGTGGAAAGGTAACGAATCCGCTTGATCGGAACATCGCACTAAGAACCGTGTGTCAAAGATATGCACGGCGATACTACCGGCCCACAGCTTCAAAGAACCGTCGGGGTTAGTCAGTCGAGCCTGAGGTTCAGGCAGATCGCTGTAGTCGATCACCTGATTGACGCCATCGACCACAACGACATTGCCCACTTTTTGTAAAGGATCGTGTTTCCGTACGACTTGTGTTGTCATTTCTGATTGTCGCAAAATGTGGTAGCCGATTAGAGCGGGGTGACAGACTTGGACCAACGGATTATCAACGTGGGCATAAAAAATTTGTTCGATCCCCATTTCGACCAATTTGTTTAGCCCCCCGGATCGCTGCAAAGCGGCCAACATTCCCCCGTGTCCATCGGGGCTGAGAAAGATCTGGTCTGGCTGTTCCAGAATCAATTTGCCCTCGTCATCCAGTGCTGGCATGGTTCCTTGGCAGAAGAAGTGGATCTGATGGGGATTCATTCCCAAATAATTATTTTCTTGGAAATGAGCTCGGATCTGAGCATCGGTGGCTGGACTGGTCATGATGAACAACGGAATCGGTTTGCCAAATTGTTGACGACGAGCTGTAACATGATCGATGAACATTTGAAACAAGCTGCGGTGACTGATCGGGCCGATCGGATAAATTCCCTTTGGCGCCTCAAATCCCAAACGACTCCCCTGTCCTCCAGCCACCAAGATCATCGCGACCTTACCGCCGCGCAACGCTTCAGACCCTTGAAGAACGGCCTTTTGGTAGCTTTCCTCATCGGCAAAATCGGCTAAGGTAATCGCTTCAGGAGATTCGGCTCGAGTCGCCAAGTCGGTCCAATCGTGTTGTTTAAGAACATCACCAGCGAGTTGCCGCATCAGCTCTAAATCAACGGAATCAATTTGTTGCGCCAGTTGTCGTTGTTGTGACGTCGATAGTTGTTCCCAAAAATCAAGCAAATGTTGTTGGTTAAACGACTGCAGTCGCTGCAGCAAATTGCTTTTGATTACGTCGGCAGGCCAATCGTTTTCAGCGATAGTTTCGTGGGTCATGGATTCGACAACAGTCTATCAAGGTTAGCTGGAAGCTGAGTTGTAAACTTGAAAGCCCAGCACAATGGATTGAAAATGGCTACTGGGACGGGGGAGCGTGACTTCGATTCGCACGCCAAATTTTTGCAAGTCCCCAATTCGATATCGACAATCTTCCCGTTCAATAAGATCGATCTCGATCGAGGGAATATAATTCAAGGCGGGTATAAAAGGGAGGTGGATGACCGATCGTTGTTGACCGGATTCAAATTGACAGCGATAAAATCCTGTTATGACGTCTTCGGAATCTATTTGGCGGCGAGTGATGAATTGATGGACCTGATCATCCTCCATCAATTGTTGAAGGTACATTTCATCATCAATTAAATTATCATCCAATGAATCTTCATTAAACGATCCTTCGTTGACGAATTCTTTTGCCAAAAACAAATTGGGATCAGTTGCTGATTTCATTGGGTCTTGTGTGGCAGGCTCTTGCGACAGAGGCTGTTGCGACAGAGGCTCTTTTGACTTTCGCTCATTTAGCCGCTCGTTGGGTATCATCCGGGCTTGCTCCCTTGATTTGTACCTTGGGAAAATGCATTCAATAGACAATTTCCACCGGCCACAAACAACATCACTCCCAAGAATCCCGCAACTTTAGTTTCCGATGAAATGTTAACCGACTCATAATCCAAATTCATTACTTTGGCGATTTCCTCAGCCGTTCGGACTTGTTGTTGGTGTCGCTCATAGGCAACCAGTCCGCAAAGCAATCCGCAGCCTATTAAAAAACATCCAATTCGGATCAGGTTTTTCATTGTTATGTGTTTAATCGTCCGGTGGAAGTGGGATATCGATGGCCGGCAGTAGATCACTTGGTGTTGGAATTGGAGACGGAATTGATGTGGGAGGTGTGACGTACGATTCCCTCATGTTACCTTCCATGCTGCCCGGTGCGATCTCTTCGGCACCACCAGGGATCCCAGTCGCGGTAGTGAAGTTCGCGGAGTCTCCTGGGAAGAAGCCATCCGAACGATTTTGATTATAACCGCCCGCG
The DNA here is from genome assembly GCA_041745975.1 of Mariniblastus sp. Lineage (GTDB taxonomy): Bacteria > Planctomycetota > Planctomycetia > Pirellulales > Pirellulaceae > Mariniblastus. Next base: position 5,841 of record JBGTHU010000599.1, on the reverse strand, counting down.
GAGACGGGTGCCAGATCCAAAGGGCGATTGGTATTATCGTGAGGGAACCGGCCAGCTTTTTGGGCTGCATTACTTTGGGCGGCGGTGCTCCACGGCCCCTCGGCCAACATAATATTGTATCGATTCAACAAGTTGTCAGAGGAAAATGCCAAGTTTAACAAGGCCTGATTGTAATCGATCACTGATCGATGAACCGCACTTTCGGAGGATGCCAAGCGCTGTTGAGCGTCCAACAAGAAGAAGACTTGCTCTTGTCCTTCTTCGACACGACGTCGTTTAGGCTCCAATTCCTCTTGAACCGCAATGAGCGAATTAAAGTTGGTTCGCATGGCCGCCAATGCACGGTCAACTTCTGTAAAGGCTGCGTTTAAGTCAAGTGTGATTTGACGTTGCTGCTCCACCAAAATTTTTCGGTCGCGAATTAGGTTGACTTCGGCATTGCGAATCGCCAACATTTCGCGACGATTGCCAATCGCCCCACCCACTTCGAATCCGAAACTCCAGTCATTAAGATTACCACTGAACAAACTTCTTAGCGCGTTGCCATCTTCAACACCGGGCAACCCAAATAGCTGGCTACCGAAACCACGTCGGTCCGATTGTCCTACCAGGTCGAACTGCCATTGATTGAGGGCTCGTGCTGCAAACAACTCCAATTCTCGCTGTTTAACGACCCATTGTTGCCGCCTCAATTCGGCTCGATGTTGCATGGCCTGTTGATGTAAGTGGTTCCAATCAAACTGGATGGGAGCGATCGCGGGCTCGGAGACGGGTTTGATCAAGCGGCCGTCACTGGACAGCACCCCCATCAATCGTCGTAAGTTTCGTTCTGCTCCCAATAATCCTAATTGAGCTATAAAGCCAGCGGAGTTAACGCCTGCCAAGGCATTTTGTGCCTGATTTTCGAATGTATAGTACAACTGCCTGGCTTGCGCTTCTTCATCGGGCCGATCGACGCCGATGTCCAAACGCAGTTTGCGATTAGACCATGTTTCTCTGGCCGATTCACGAGCGGCCAGTTTCGTATCAAGGTCTTGATAGGCAAAGTACAACTCCCAATAATTTTGCTCCACATCACGCACTAAGTTCCTCAGACCCATTTCGAAGTCAGTCAGCGAGATGTCGCTGCGGATGCGGGCAATCATGACCCCATTGTAAACTCCCACAATAGGATTGGGACCAGCAATGCGGTTGACCATGGTGCCTCGTCCGCGCAACAACGGTTGTCGAATTTGAGCACGCGCGACGACGTCATAGATGCTGGCAAACCGGTTGCCAAATGGATTGTCTGGAGTTGCAATAGGAATATTTGAGCGTGTGTAATCGATGAAGTGGACAATACCAAAACTCGCTCCGCTGGCTGTTTGCTTTAACAAGGCCGCGTTATAGTTGCCCGTATTATTAACCAAGCTGTTGACACCACCGCCAAACAACGGGTTGTTAAATCGACGTTGAGATTCGCCTAATAGTAAACTGGCATTCCATTGAGCATCAAAGGCCGCTAATGCGTCTTCAACACTCCCCACACCGGTCTCGACCAAAGCCTGATCGTAAACCGTATTTACCGCTTGGGGGGATGTGACGACCACACCGCCCAACTTCTGCAACACCTCGCTGTTGGCCAGGGCGTACTCCAGACATTCCTCCAGTGTCAACTCCCAAGATTCAGCCCCTTCAAATTCGCTGATTGTGATTGGACGCTCACCGACCAAATCACTTCCATCTCCTTCGGGACTGAACTGGATATCGGCATACTCCAACTGTTGATAGAACGGCTGGTGAGCGCCCGCCAATTCGGATGGCCCAAAGGTTACCTGCTGATGACGGTGTCGCGCACACCCGGCGATGGCGGTTATTGCCAGCGACGCAATTATTATGAGTGACATCTGAAACGATTGGGTTTTCATCATTCCAAGGAGATTTCGCTGATTTCTGTTTCGATCGTGAGTCATCGGGGAAGGCAATCCTACTATTAGGAAAATTGATGCAATTCCGCAAATCCGGCAGAATTCGTACACCCCCATCATCGGATCGCTGCAACCGCTACGATAAAAATAATGATTGGCATTGTTACAAACCTAAAAACTAGATCTATCGTTAAAGGCGTCAAATTTTACCGGCCTTAAAAAATTTGATTGAAATTTGCTCGAATTTGGCAAAAAAAAGACTTCAGCGACGAATAAATAGCAAAAATTTGATTAAATCGATAAAATAATTGGTAACCGTTCACGGTTTTTAGAAATGATAAATCTGACTCTTTGGTGGTTAATCCTTGCTTCCACCGAGATAAACTCGGTGGGCAGCGAGCAGGAGAAGGTGGCAACAACCAGGGCCCCAACCGAGCTTGCTCGGTTGAGCTAAGGATTTTCCACTAAACTCGCTCGGCCCAGTCCCTAAGCTCGGAGAGCCTCGGCCGTCCCAAATCTTCCCCATTTTTTGCTCGGAACCACTATTGGTGAGACAAACAGCATCACTCATTCGCCCAACGATCCGTATAAAATAGACATTCAAACAGTTACAATAATTTTACTGTTATCCGAAATCTTTAGGGTACCAATTTCAAAGATATTCCGCAGTTGTTCAATCGTTCAACTGTTTTCATTGTCCGACGCTGGCCACTATACCACATGAAATCCTCGTTATCCTCGGCTCACCAACACCACTTAAATCGATCACTCGTTCGCTTCGTTGAACAGGCCAACGGAATTCACCACCCGCCGCGACTGGTCGGTTTCGTGATTTTGTCCCTGGTCAGTTTAGCTGAAATGAGTTTTTTTATCGGGGGAAAGCAAGATCGGCTGTTTGCCAGTACTCCGCTGGAGACGATTCAGACGTTCCAAGAACCAGCGTCGGACGGTGAAGATCTCAACATCGATCGTCAAGCGATGTTGATCAAGATTCCGTTACCCGTCACCATCAACGTGGCAGCCAATGTCAAGTCGATTTTACAGCGGGCGGTCGAATCGGCTCCTACAGTCGTCCGTCCCCAAGACCGCATGTTGGTGGTGTTGGAATTCGATACCCAATCTGGTAAGACAGGCCGCGGTAGTGAGTTGGAAGCCTGCCAGTTGTTAGGCAGATATCTGGTCTCTCCCGAGGCAAATCGGGTTGAGACCGTTGCCTTCATCCCACGCTCGGCAGCGGGTGCCGATCAAGAGTCAACTCTTTCAGGGCACGCCGTGTTAATTGCGTTGTCTGCCAATCAAATCGTCTTGCAACAGGGAGCTTCGTTGGGGAATGCGGGGGCGGATGAAACCAGCATTGATAACTTAACGCGAGATGTTTATCGGGGGTTGGCTTCCCAACGATTGAATTTGCCGCTGCCGATGGTGATGGCAATCCTCGACGCCAACCGACAACTCTATCGAGTTCGCACCGAACAAGAGACCGTGTTTGTCGATGCCGATGGCTTGAATGAGTTGGAACAGTCCGGTCGAGCAGTTGAAACAACGACTCTTTCGGCTGCGGGTAAACCAGCGATCCTGACTGGCCAACAACTTCGCGAATTCAGACTGATTCGCCACGAAGTCGATTCGCGCCGTGAATTGGCCGCTGTGTTAAAAGTACCCCTCGGTTCGTTGGAGCAAGGTCCAGCTATCGGCGGAAAATGGCGCGCTGTCGAAATTCAGCTATCTGGCTTGATTGACGAACGCGCCGTGCAGTGGGTTTTAAGGTCGCTCAACGGTGAATTAAATCGTGCCAATCCAGCGAATTTAGTGATCATCAATTTTTCCAACAGCTATGGCCAACTGGATCCCTGTTTGAAGCTCGCCCGGTATTTGGTCGACCTCAATGGCGAACAAGTTCAATCCGTCGCCTACGTCCAAGGGCAAATCCGCGGTTCGGCAGCCCTGTTGGCCATGGCCTGCGACCAACTGATCCTGGAATCAGGGTCGAAACTGGGAGGTGCATTGGAGTCGGCTGACGCCGATCTTATCACTCAAGACGTTTTGGATGACGTGCGTCCAATGGTTAAATCAATGGCTCGCAGTCGGGACAAAGATTGGTCTCCGATGATGGCCATGCTGAATCCGGAATTGTCAGTCGAGCGTTGTCGCAATCGGCTGACAGGACAACAGCGTCTTTTATCTCCGACCGAATTGGAAGAATTGCCCGATTCGGATAACTGGGTTCGGGCGGGTCCGCTGGATACGCTCGAGGGGATCAATGCGGAAACCGCCGAACAATTGATGCTGGCTCGGACCATCATGAGTGAAAAATCGCAGCTCCAATCGTTTTATCAATTGGAGGGTGAACTTCGCTCGTTGGAGCCGACAGCGACCGATCGTTACTTGGAACGATTTGCTGGTTTTTTGACGCGTCCCGCCGTTTCGATGTTGCTGTTGTTCATGGCGGTGTTTTTGTTGTCCGGAGAAATGTCGTCTCCCGGGATTGGAATTGCTGGGTTCTTTTCTGCCGTCTGTTTTATGCTGTTTTTCTGGAGTAACTATCTGGAGGGAAATGCTGGCTGGTTCGAGATTTTGCTATTTTTGACTGGAGTCGCCTTTATTTTAATTGAGATATTTGCCGTGCCGGGATTGGGGATATTCGGCATTGGCGGTATTGGCATGGTACTAGCCTCCATGTTGTTGGCATCACAGAATTTTGTCAATTTCCGCAGTTTCCAGGATGTCGATAAAGTGACCAACGCCATGATACCGTTGCTGGGTGCGGTGTTCGGTTTCTTTGCCGCGTTGGTCGTCCTCCGCAATGTGCTTCCTAATTCCCCTTTGTTCAAACGCCTAATTCTCGATTCGGCAGCGGATCGAGCCGCTCAAGGGATCGGTTTAGAGCAAGATCCCGAAGTGATGGTTGACTGGAGTTATCTGCAAGGGAAAACAGGCAAGTCGATTACTCGTCTGGCCCCCTCGGGAAAGGCCAGCATCGACGGCCAAGTCTACGATGTAATCACCGATGGCCGATTGGTCGACCGCGGAGTGAAAATCGAAGTCATCGAGGCGATCGCCAACCGCGTTGTTGTACGATCTTGCGAAGAGCAATGACGGTTTCGGATTGCGGGGTAACCGACAACGGTAAGCACCCTTGCAAAAGTTTGTTTACATAATTATCGGAAATAGATTTTATATTAGACGATGGTTCACGCTACTGAGAAAGCATGAACCAAGGGCGTCGAATTCACAAAGTACATAGGTAAGGAAAGAACCAAAATTGAAAATTGTGATGAAAGCAAATTAGTGTGCCGCCCTTGCCGATTTATCCGGCAGGTCGGAAAGTTTTGTAAGTTAGCAATGAATTTGCAAGTTACGTTAAGGCTGCTAAAATATAGACGAGGGAAAAATCTCGATAACATCTTGCGTTCCCTGTTCGAGTGGCTTTCGGAAGTGCGCAGTCCGCAGCAGGCCAGGGATTTGCTCGATGATCAAAAAAGGTGAAGCCAGAGGTGAAGCTAGAGGGGAAGCTAGAGGGATCGCGCTAGGTGAAAAGCGAGCCAGCATCAAGACGATTAGGATGCTTCAGTCGATCCTAGGAATTCCCGAATCATTGGACGAAGAGTTCGCGGACAAAAGCGTGAATGATCTGGAAATGATCATCGATACACTGCGGACAAAGATCAGTAATCGCCCCTCGACATAAAAATGGAATGTAGGCAATGCTACCTACAGCTACGATGCCAGTCATAACAAGTTATCAAAATCGTGGAGCGGAGCGATGGCGGCTTGGAATTTTGTGACGACTAACTCAGGTGGTAATCCCGATGGCTATGACGCCGAAGACAGGTTCGTCCACTTCGCGCAGTCGGCTCAGTCGAAGACGTTTAACTTCACCCGTTCTGACATCGGCAATATCAACAACATTAATCTCAACGGAACCGGGACCGCT
>JBGTHU010000598.1:0-3371 GCA_041745975.1 Mariniblastus sp. | reverse complement strand
CGATTTGACGGACTCGATTTCCGCATCGATTTGTACCAGTTTCTGTTGCCGACTTTCTTGGGCCAATGTCAGATCGTCTTGAATTCTCTGCCGACGGTGGGACAAATCAAGTTGACGTGCCCGCAAAGCGACGATACTGTTCTGTAGTGATTGATATTGCTGCTGTTTTTTTTGCCACGCCAATTCTGAATGCGTGTCACCTACTTGACCCGGCGGCACATGAAAGCGTTCGTTCAACAGCCGATTGAGGCTGGCAAATCGTTGGTTGGTTTGTCGAAAGCTGAATCCGTGAATCAGGTCATACAGCGTTCCATCGGTTTGGTTCAAATACCTTTTGATGTCGGATTGATCTGTTGAGTCGATCGCTTGAGAGGCTTGATTCGCAACAAGATCGCGGCGACCGGTGAAATCACGTTTAATAATAAGTTGGTTGGAAAGATTTGCATCGCCTAATGTCACCGATCCGCTGCGAAATCGGTTTGGATTTCCTGTGACGTTGAAAGATTCGTTGGTAAAGCGTCTCGAATCATCAACCAGCAGATCACGAAACCATCGATAGAATTCGGTTTTGCCCGCCTTACGTTCACCATAGACAAAGTTAATACCGGGGCAGAACGGCCCGATTGTCTGCGTCGTTTGATTCGTCTGTTGGATTTGGGCGGCGGTAGTTGCCGGACGATTTTGAATCGAGATGTAAGTAAGCTTCATTGCTTGTTTCCCTTGTAGTTTTCAGCGACCATCGCGATTTTGCGGGGTATCGCGCGGTCGAAAATGGGATGGATCCTTTCCTTGACGCGAACGACAACTGAAAATTTGCCAGACTCAAGAAGCCGATTCTTTCCAGAGCGGAACTACAAGAGTTAAATTTTCACGCGTCGATCACCCAAATAATTTAAATCATGGCCTCTTTTTTACCTAGATCAATTTGATGGTACGTTTGCTAGCAATTGCAAAACGGCGGAAAATGTCAAGTTTTTTAGATTTATCAGAAAAATCCGCAAGTTCGTCACAGATTAACACGATATTGTGTTCAAAGAGTGCTTACATCACAAAGGAAGAATCGATGTTATCAAAAAATAGAATCACCGCTTTGGCCATTTTAGCTTGTTCGACAGTTTTGTTGACCGGCTGTCTTTATAGTTCTCCTGGTCCTTCGCTAGGTATCTTCAGCGTGCCGATTCCTGTCTCTCCACAGTGGCAAAAGAACCAAGAAGACAAATATCACATTCACAAGCGGTACGCCAGGGTGCCAATCATGGGCCCGCTGACTCAAGGTGGACCGGTTAAGGCTCTGGACCCACCATCGGACGATGAAGTCTGGTGGGCACTCGAGCGAGCCAGTGCCACGCAGGGTGGGTTTCCATTTCTGCACGAAGTGCAACGAAACAACATCGTGATGGTCAAGGAAAAAATCGCTGACTACATCGATCCACCGCGAGTCATTCCGTTGATCGGACCTGCTCAGTTGCATCATGCCCATTATAAATGCACGATCTACTACACCGAGCGTAAAATTGTGGGATGGCCAATTCCTCACACATTGATCAACGAAGATGCGGTGGAAGTCGTCTACATCGACCACAATCACTTCCACATCGTTGGTGATGTTGACTTCGGCACGGCCAGCACACACTATTGATCAGGCGTCATCGATCGCCCGCCGAAATCGTACAAGGCCTAAGTCTCCATCAGGATGTATAAAGTTTTGGTCAGCAGATCGATTTGACGCGTGTTATTGTACAAATGGCAGGAGACACGCAAAAAATCTTGATCGTGATGCCGGTTAACGACGACCTCGGCACCGATTTCCTGTTTCAAACGAAACTGCAGGTTGCGCCAGTCTCCTTGGGGTAGCGGAATGTGGGCCATTGAAGCGTAAAAACCCTGATCGCGTTCAGCGATCGGTTTTGTCTGGAACAGTTCTCCGAGCGCCGTCTCGGCGTACGCTGCCAAATATCGACTGCGGGTGCGGAAGTTATCCAAACCGACTTCTTCTAAAAAGTCGATCGCTGCAGGGATCGCCAATAAGTGACTGGGATCGCGAGTCCCGGGCCAATTAAAATGGTCGATCCATGAGGTGACCTGATGGGGTGGCAGGCGGCCCCAGCCCTTTACCAGCGGTTCGATTTGCTCCTGCCAGCGGGGATGGACAAACAGGAATCCCGTTCCCAAAGGCGCCGACATCCATTTGTGACAACTTGCTGCGTAGAAATCGCAACCCAAGTGATTCATATTCATTTCCAACTGGGCTGGCCCGTGAGGTCCATCAACCACGACGGCGACTCCCGATCCTCGCAGCCGCCGGCAAATTTCTGCGATTGGCATGACCAAGGCCGTTCGAGACATTACGTGACTGATCACCAAGATACGGGTCTTGTCGGTCAATTGACCAAGCAAGTGATCGATCAACTGTTGCGGGGATTGAAGTGGCACGGGAATTTTTACGGTGACTAAATCTGCTCCAGCCGCCGTACAGCGTTGTTGCCACATCCGCTCAACTGGTTCGTATTCCTGATCAGTAATCAAAACCTGATCTGAGGCGGCGAGGTTGGTGGCATTGACTACGAGGCTCATAGCGTAGGTTGCGTTGTCGATCAGGGCCAAATTAGTCGCTGCGGTGCCGACGAATTCAGCCAGTTTTTGCCGTGTTTGAACTAACTCATCCTCGAGTTGATAAAGAAAAAAATCCATCGGGTTGAGGTTGATCAACTGCTGAAGCGTTTGCACCCTCAAACGAACTCGATTGGGAGCGATCCCAAACGATCCATGATTCAAATAGATTGCCTGAGGATCGATAAAAAAATCAGCCAGGAAGCTTCGCCAAACCGATTCGTCGGTCGGGTTCAGACGTTTTGGGGCGACGTTTGGTTCATCCATTGAAGATCCATGGGACATGGGGCGAGCCGGTGAAAGGGACTGCAAGTGGGGTTTTTCGATCAAATTTACGACTTTTCTGTTTTTGAATGAGTTTATTGGCTCGACAGCAAAGTCACTTTAACGGGCTGGCTGGAATAAATTTTCTCGAATTTCTGTTGACGAAATGGTCGATTCATTCATAATTTGGAAACTGAGATGAAAATGTTATACTGATTATACCATCTGCATCGCCGATGCAGCATTTTCTCCCCAACGTATTATTTTGTAAAGGAAACTAAAAATCGAAAAGGCCAATCGTCTGAATGATCAAATTAAATCCCCCCAAGTTCGCGTAATTGATGCCGAGGGACAACAGCTGGGGGTCATACCGATTAAAGTCGCTTTGGAGAAAGCTAAAGAATCCGGTCTGGATTTAGTGGAAGTAGCACCCGAGGGAAAACCACCCGTTTGCCGGATCATGGATTTCGGTAAATTCAAATACGACAAGGGCAAAC
>JBGTHU010000597.1:0-5653 GCA_041745975.1 Mariniblastus sp. | reverse complement strand
AGCCGAATCGCCCCGGCGGCGACATTTCGAGTGTTTTTGTATTGGTCCGCCAATTTTGATACCTGGATTTGGTTCAGCCGCACCAAGTCCGAATTGGTCATGTAGACTTCACCACGAACCTCCAAAATTTGGGGTAGATGGTCGCCAATTAATTTTAGCGGAAGATCGGCGATAGTGCGCAGATTGTGAGTGACATCATCACCGACTTTGCCGTTTCCACGGGTCAAGCCACGTATTAACACTCCATTTTCATAGATCAAACTAACGGCCACGCCGTCGATTTTCAGTTCGACAATCCATTCTTGGGGACCGCCGAATTCTGTTTCGATTTTTTGTCCAAAACTCCGCAATTCTTCCAACGAAAAACAGTTTTCGATCGACAGCATAGGCAACCGATGTTCGATCTGATTCAGGTAGGGAACCGGTTGGTCACCAATTCGTTGGGTCGGGCTGTCAGCCGTTACCAAATGGGGGTGCAGATCCTCCAATTGCTTAAGTTCGAACATCAAATGATCGTACTGAGTATCGGAGATCAATGGATCGGCCAACACATAGTAACGATGATCGTGAAGGCGAACCTCTTTTCGCAACTCCGATATTCTCTGTTCGGTCGACGGCATCACTGGTGACTAATCGAAATTGTATTGGATATCAAGGATTTTAAAGTTGATGGTTCCTTTAGGAACGGGGATCTCAACTTCCTCATCCACTTTTTTACCCAGCAGTCCTTGTCCAATGGGGCTGGTAATCAAGTACTTACCGTTGTCGTAATCTTCATCGCCATCGCCAACGAGGGTGATGACTTCCTCATCATCGAGATCTAAATCCACCACTTTAACTGTCGCACCGAATCCGACTTCGTCCAGTTTCATTTTGGCAGGATCAACAATTTCTGCTCGTGATAAACGATCCTTCAGCTCATTGATCTTGGCCTGCATCAAACCTTGTTTTTCACGTTGAGCGTGGTATTCGGCGTTTTCTTTGAGATCACCTTCGGCCCGAGCGGCTGCAATATCTTCGGCAATTTGCGGCATCAATTCATTTTCCATCTCTTCAATCTCAGCGCGACGCCGATTGTAGGCGTCTTGAGTCATGGGTACGCGTTCAATCACTTGATTGTCTCCTAATTGTTAAAATTGTTTGAGCCGATAATAAAAAATCACGACCCGTCCCGAATGGGAAACAGGTCGTGAAACACGCATACAATAATGGAGCTGAATCTTTATCGAATGCTCGCCGATGCTCGCTTTGAACAGTATATCATACCAAAATTCATCCCGTGAACAACCTTATTTTCTGGTAACTGGGCCCGATATGACCCGCGTTCTGTGCCGTAGTGGATGGTTTTGAGTAACTGATTGGGGCTGGATCAGTCAATTAGTGTTTGCGGGATAGTTCAGCGACTGTGGAAGTCAAGTAAACGAGAGTGATTAAATTCGAGTCGCAATTTTTGTCGTTGTATTGTCGAATATCTGTCGGTTCGCTTTAATATAATAAAAGTTTTACGCTGGTCAAACTGAATGCAGGAGCAAAATGCTGAATTTCTTTAAAAATTCGAAAGAAAAGTTGGAAAAAAAATATCACCGGTTGATGCAAGAGGCTTATCAACTATCTCACGTTGACAGAAAAAAAAGTGATGCAAAATATGCCGAAGCGGAAGCAATTCAGAAGCAGATTGATGATTCAAATCTTAAATAGCTCCTCTGTCGTTTTCCCTCAAAGCTCGTAACATTGTGATAAAACAACCATCTCATCTTTCTGCTGAAATCGAGCCGATCAAACCGCAACAAGTCCAAGACAAAGTCTTGTTAACCGGAGCGACTGGTTACGTCGGGGGCCGACTGTTGACGTTGCTGTTACCTTTCAGCGACCTACGAATTTACGCAAGGAATGTTGACCGGTTGGCTGAGTATGCATCTGAATCAGTTGAGATTTTCCAGGGTGATATTTTCGATCGGACTTTGACCAAGGCGGCGTTAGAGCATGTTCACACGGCGTATTACTTAGTTCATTCGATGGGAGCGACCGGAGATTTCGAGGAACAAGATCGATTGGCCGCATCCATTTTTGCAGACGCCTGTACTCGCCAGGGAGTTAAACGAATCATTTACTTGGGAGGATTGGGAAACCCCGATAACCAGCTTTCCAAGCATCTGCGTAGCCGCCAGGAGATTGGTAACATTTTGAGAACGTCAACTGCATCGGTGGTTGAATTTCGAGCCTCGATTATAATCGGTTCCGGAAGTTTATCCTTTGAAATGATTCGAGCCTTGGTAGAGCGTTTGCCGATCATGATTTGTCCCAAATGGGTACAAGTATTAGCTCAACCAATTTCGATTGAAGACGTTTTGTTTTATTTGGTGGAAGCCTTAAATTTGGATGAAGACGAATCATTCATTTTTGAAATTGGCGGACCGGATCAACTTTCTTACGGCCAATTGATGAAGGAATACGCGAGACAACGAGGTTTGAGACGGATGATGATCCCGGTTCCACTATTGACACCTTATCTGTCGAGTCTCTGGTTGGGCTTAGTGACGCCATTGTATGCTAAGATTGGTCGCAAATTGGTGGAAAGTCTTAGGAATCCAACTCTGGTATCCAACAATTTGGCGGAACGAATTTTTCCCATAAGGCCTCGCTCTACCTCTCAGGCAATCGCTCGAGCGTTGATCAATGAGGATCAAGAGTTTGCGCTCACTCGATGGTCTGATGCATTGTCTTCGGGGGCGATGCTGCCTCAATGGGGTGGCGTTCGATTTGGATCGCGTTTGGTCGATTCGCGCGTCATTGATGTGCCTTTTGATCCTGCGGTTGCTTTTTCTCCCATTCGACGAATTGGCGGTAAAACCGGATGGTACTATGGAGATTGGCTGTGGAAAATCAGAGGTTTTTTGGATTTATTGGTGGGCGGAGTTGGAGTTCGCCGAGGTCGCCGCGATGACAATCAAATTCGGGCCGGTGACGCCATCGATTTCTGGCGAGTCGAAGCAATCGAGCCGGATCGGCGATTGCGATTGCAAGCGGAAATGAAGGTTCCCGGTCGGGCTTGGCTGGAATTCGAAATCGAACCCTTAGAGACGGGTTGCCGAGTCCGTCAAACGGCAATTTTCGATCCAATTGGTCTTTTTGGATTGGCGTATTGGTATGCTTTGTATCCTCTTCACCAATTTGTTTTTGCTGGCATGTTACGAAATATTTATCGGGCAATGCAGGAAGACCAGCAGCAAAAATAAAAGCTTGTTCGGTCGTCAACGAAAGAGCAATTCGTGTTGCTGAATCTAGCAAATCAAATTTAGCGAGGCAACTGGGTCGAGGGACCGGCTTCCGCAGTCAAAAATTCATTTTTATCGGCTTCGCTGCAGGAGCCATTTTGGCCAACGAGTTCGGAGGCAGCGGATGGTTCGAAACGTCCTCCCAATTCACCCAACGAGTATTCTATATCGGCGAGAACTTTCAGAAGGTTCCTAATGACGTCTTGGTGACTAAATGAGTCGCTTGCGATGCCATGCAGTTCAACGCGCCCGCAAACTTTTTGCTGAACGACTATGGGAATGACAGTCGACCATTCTCGACTTTCATCCCGAACTCGATTTCGCCCTAGTCGGCGAGTCGCGTGAAATGACTCGTGCAGCCAAGGAGCGTTCACATCCAAGGTCAGTTGTTGCAGTGAATTTTCGTCGGCAAAATCGTATAGTAATGTCCAAACTGCTTTCCAGTTGCGATTACCTTGAACATGCACCGAACCCTCCATTACATCTGCAGCATCTTTTTTGCCCAGGCGGAAAAACGATCGTGCCAGCGAAAAAGTCTTTTGATTGATTAATTGATATTCGGCCCACCCAAAAATGCGACAAAAGATCATCACGAACATGACAATCCCAATCGAAATAAGAGCATACGCGGGGTTGCGATAGACAAGTGTCAAAACTGCGCCAGCCGAAGTGGTCGAGGTAAACATGGCCACCCACAGCAAACTGACTTTGGGGCCGTATCCCCGTTTCATTAACGTATGGTGCAAATGCCCTCGATCGGTTGCGAATATGCTGCGGCCGGTCAACCTGCGGCGAACGATAGCAGCAAGCGTGTCAATGAATGGGATTGCCAATAGTGCCAATGGAGCGATAAACGCGTACGAGGCACTGTACTTAAACGTGCAACGTACCGCCAAAGCACTTAACAAAAGTCCAATCAACATACTGCCGGCATCACCGAGATACGCCTTGGCTGGAGGGAAGTTAAAACGCAAGAAGCCGCACAGAGTACCGGCAATAGCTGCCGATACAATCGCATCAAAGACTTTACCCGTAAACAAGGCCATTGCACAAATAGCCAAGCTCATAATAAAACCGATCGTACCAGCAATTCCATCGGCGCCATCAAGCAAGTTGATACTATTGATCGCTGCCAGTGTCCAGGCATAAATTACAAACACTGACAATATTCCGAAATCGATTTGATATCCAAAAACGAAGAAGTGATCAAATTTAAATCCGGCGAAAATTAACACGGTAACTGCCAGAATTTGTCCCAATAATTTGTGGCGACCGCGAATATTAAAACGGTCGTCAGCCACACCCACCAAAAACAAAACCAACGCAGCAAGCAATAAACCTGAAAACTCCTGCAGATCGTTTCGGCTGATTGCTAATTCCGCCACTGGAAGTTGAGGTGAAATGGCTTTGGACACTCCTTGCGACCACGCGGCAATCATTGAGGGATAAAGCAAGTCGATATTGATTGCGACAATCGTGGTCAGCGGCACCAAAATGATCAAGGCAAGCCCACCGACCATCGGGATAGGAGCACGATGCAGTTTTCGATGGTAGTCGGGATTGTCAACCAATCCAATTCGCCGAGCGATCAGCGAAAACAGTGGAATTGTCAACAATGCCAGTAAAAAAGATACCAGCAAAGCAATCGCGGTTAAAACCATGTTCAGTCAGTCAGGTTGCGGATTTCAGCAAAAGTTAAATCATTTCGAAGTCAAACACCTACGTAATGATTTTACTTTAAGTTCAGCGGAAAGTCAGCATCCTCCTGCTTGCGGATTTCCGTTTGAACCTTTAACAGCAGTCCAGTATAACTTTTATTGGTTCGATTGGAACGGACTAAATTCTTTGATTCCTCCAAAGCCTCCTCTAAAAGGCCCTTTTGTAGCAATAAATTGGCTAATCGGAACCGGGACTTATCATCCAGTGGATTTCCCCGAATAATCGCTAGCAACGTATCAATCGCTGCATCTTGATCATCTCTCAAAAGTTGAATATCGGCCTGCATTAATAATTTGGCGTTTTGGGTCGATTGGAGTTGAGGAAGCAATTGCTCCGCCTTGGATAGGGCTTGATCACGAGTGCTAATTCGATTGCCGCACCAGTCTTTAGCAAAACGAAACAGTAGCGAAGGTTCGTCAGGGATGATTTGGGTTAAAATCAACTCTCTGGAAACAGGGATGGAATTATATCCGGTTTCGCCCAACAAAATTCGCATGACTACATTCAAACTGCGAGGTTTTAACGTCAAGTGTCGTCTGAGATGCAACGAAGCCTCATCTAAATTTCCGTCTTGGAGATGATACATACCAGCTAGAAAAAGTAAGTCGGGATTTCCTGGCGCCAATTCGACGGCCTGATTCACTTCGATTGCACCGCGC
>JBGTHU010000596.1:0-2291 GCA_041745975.1 Mariniblastus sp. | reverse complement strand
GCTGACGAATTCCAAGATTTTGGATATTTGGTGCTGGAATTCTTTTTGATGCAAGTCAGAGAATTGCAACTTGGCCAATCGAGCAACATGCGCTATCGGAAGCCGGTCAAATTGATTTTTTTCGCTCACGGATTTAGGTACGTTATTTGTACGACGGAATTCCGCAAGTCACCTATTTGGTGGGCAATTGGAAAGGCTTTTTGCGAATCGCTTTGCGGATGGCCCCACTGCGGATGCATTGAACACAAACTCGCATCGTTTTATTCCCACCTTGAGGCAATGCAACGCGGACTTTTTGCAGATTTGGCAAAAATTGACGACGAGTTTTTCCTGTAATTTTGGTACCAACTCCCCCCAGGTATTTTGCTTTACCCCGGGTTTCAATTTGGTTGCCCATCTGAGGGCCTTTACCACAAACTTCGCAGACCTGTGCCATTGGAAAACTCTTTTATCAATTAATATTTTTTTGTGAAAAAATCTGACGCGAATTTATAACATTTCTCATCCCGTTTCGCAACCGTAGAAGTTGAACCGACCTCATTTTCAAGAATTTCTTGAAAAAAAACCTTCAAATGTCAAAAAAGCGGTCCTGACGCTTGCCTACCAAAACAAAAAAACGGCGACAGTAAAACTGCGATCGCCGTCATTTAAGTTAAATTTTACGGTAAATCCCTCAAAAATTTGGGCTTAGGGACTTATTGACATCGGTTTTTTCCAACAAATAGCACAATTTTGTAAGTTCTGTGTGATTGACGACGTCTTTTGACCGAACAACCACAGCTTATTTCTTCTCCGTTAAATTCTGGTAACACTTCAG
Organism: Mariniblastus sp.; assembly: GCA_041745975.1. Lineage (GTDB taxonomy): Bacteria > Planctomycetota > Planctomycetia > Pirellulales > Pirellulaceae > Mariniblastus. The sequence goes on along the minus strand of JBGTHU010000596.1, from coordinate 1,474 downwards.
CCGAATGAGGTAGATTGATCGCCACTAATTCAAATTAATTCGACTTTTCATGCCGTACTTTGAGCCCGCATGGCTAACGGGCCTGACCATTCCGGGCTTTTTTTGTTGAAGCTTGTTATCGACAAGTTTCAATATGTTATCCAGGGCTTTTTCCAATTATGGATCAAAGGCGCTGGAACAATAACGAGCGGTTTCGCGTGAGGTGAATCTCATAGTTGCATTCACCATGAAATTGACTCGGTTTTAGGTTGTTGGTTTTATCTAATCCATGTTGATCGCGGTGGGTGTCATGCGGATCAAGTGCACATCTTGATTGGGCCAGTCGGAAAATTCGGCGATGTCGAATTGCCATGCATTCGGTTGGGCTCTACTGCGGCTTGAAATGATTGAATCGGTATTCATCGTGATCATTTTAATCATTGCTGCTGTCCCTTCCTTTTCCAAATCAACCAAGATCTGATCGCGCAAGTTGGGTAAACCTCTTACCACGATCCAAGCTCCAGCAGATTGTCGTACTGCATCCCAAGCCTGACTGGGGAGTGGTTGGGGTATTGAAGTCGATCCCACATAAATTTGCCTTTCAATTTTTTCGATCGATTTCAAATCATGCAACGGAAATTTCAAAAACTCCTGAAATTGAGCGGATGCGTTGACATTTACCTGTCGGTCTTCGATTAAGTTTGAATATAAAAATATTGGCCAGTCCTTTCGATGTTGATCGTTATTGATCTCCAGCATCACAACGTGCCAATTTTCATTTCTTAGCAGTAACTGATTCGACGCCAGTGCCGGCATCCAACTTCCTTGAATCAGAACACTCCCGGCGATTATAAGAAAACCGAGACCGGATTGTTGACTGGTTCCTGGAACTAAATTGACACAGCACCCCGCAAAGATCGGCAAGGCAACGGCGCCAATCCAGGTATAACGTTTCAAAGCCAGCGGAGCGATTTGGAAATAGTCAGCAAGCATCACAGAAGCGATCGGAATCAAACCCCAAAGGGAAAGAAAAATTAAATCGGCCACTGATAAAAAATCAAAGCGTCGCCCCAGGACATTCAAGTTGCTTTGGTCGCTCTGGCCGTCAACCGTTCGGATCTCATTATTCTCATCATCCGCTGTTATCGATTTTCTGATCCATGTGAAAATAAGTGTCAATATCACAGGCAATATCAAATAAGCCAATCCCGTCCATTTGACCGATTCCCATAATGCTCGCACTGATGAGACAGACTGCCAGTTCCCACGCCGGTCGATAAGTTCTCCCTGTGTGAAAACCAAATAGGCGATGGTAATCAGCACCATTATTATTCCAAGACAACTTGGTAACGTTTGTGGTTTGCTATTAAACTTCAAATCTATCCCCTCATATGGTCGAGCCTGGAAATTGAACGGAGTCGCTGAATTTCCAGTCTGTCTGGACTGGCCGGAGGACTCCCCGTGAGAATCTAAACGAGATATCAGTCGGGTTACC
>JBGTHU010000595.1:0-1891 GCA_041745975.1 Mariniblastus sp. | reverse complement strand
CACCGCCGTGCTGGCAACTCGAACCAACAACACGTGATCAAGCCCGACGCGGTTGAAAGAATTTTCTAGAGCCAAAATCCCTTGGATTTCGTGAGCCTTGATCATGGCGGTCAACACATCTTGCACCGTGATTGACTTGCGCGCGACGCGGTTTTGATAATCGGCCACCGCCAAAATCGCACCTAAGTTATCCGATGGATGCCCCCATTCAGCCGCCAGCCACGTATCGTTGAAGTCCAACCATCGCACCAAAGTACCAATATCAAATGCGGCTTTGACGGGATCGAGTTCAAGGTTCGTACCGGGAACGCGGCAACCACCTTCGAGTTGTGCACCGGGGACGATCGGCCCCAACATTTTGCGACATTGGGGATAAGCCAAAGCCAAGAAACCACAACCCAAACTGTCTTGTAAACAGTACCTCGCGGTCTGATAAGCCAAATCGCTGTTGATTTGATAGCCATGTACGTAGTCTGCTAAATCGATTAGCAATGAATCCATCGTTCTTCCTTTAATAAAATTTTAAGATGACTATTTTTGAAGTTGCTTGTTAAAGGGTGTTCCTATGACAATTTTCATGGAAGCTAGCTAAAAAAGGGGGCTGGGAGAGGGGCAGACCCCTTTTGCAGATAGTTTCTAGTTGTCGACAACGATGTATTGTAAAAGAAAAAGAAACCCTTGTTCAGGGGACACTGAAGTGAGACTTGTCTTTCGCCGTCAGCGTGTTATTATTTGGCTACTTTGAATTTCAAAGCGTGTTGTTGCGACGCTATTTTTTCCAATTTCTCAATGGGTCATCATCGTTGCGACAGATTAAAGTATTTACAGTGTTTACTATTTAGCCCCAGAGCTTTAAGCTCAACTGAATGAATTCGAGTAAATTGCGGCGTCAAATCGCTTACGATGCCGCCCGATTAATGTATCAACGAGATGAAAGGGAATATTTTCGGGCCAAAATGAAAGCTGCGACTCGGCTTTCTAAGAGCCGAGTCAAGCCATCAGATCTTCCCTCCAATGCGGAAATCCGTGAGCAGATCTTGATTTTATCGCAGATCCTCGAAGGGGATTCACGCCTCGATTCTCTGTTTCAAATGCGACTGGAAGGATTGCGCATGATGCGAATAATGGCCAGATTCAAGCCGCGATTAATAGGAAGTGTGCTGACCGGCCATATCCGTCTTGGCTCGGATATCGACATCCATTTATTTTCCGACAACCTTTCTGCCGTGACCGCCGAACTGGACTTTCACGGATGCCATTACGATATCGAGTTCAAGCGGGCCACTAAAGCGGGAACGGTGCAAACATACCGCCACGTGCATGTTTATGATCGGTTTGAATTCGAATTGACGGTCTACCCACTCTCGCGATCCAACGAAACCTTCCGCAGTTCGATTACTGGCAAACCGATCGAGAAAGCAAACATCAAACAATTAGAACGATTCCTAACTGAAGCCTACCCAAAAACTGATTTGAGAACTGAGCTAATCGCGTGTGAAAACAAGATGGATCCCTTTCAAGTGTTTTATTCGTTGTTATTACCATTGGAAAACGTCAAGCAAAATCCCACCTTTCATCCGGAAGGGGATGTGCTCTATCACAGCTTGCAGGTGTTTGATTTAGCAGTCGATCGAGCCCCTTATGACGAGGAAATATTGACGGCAGCATTGTTGCATGATGTGGGAAAAGGAATTGATCCGTACGACCATGTCGGCAGCGGCCTGGAGGCGTTGCAGGGTTTGATCACGCCGCGGACAGCGTGGTTGATCGAGCACCACATGTTGACCCACCAAATCCATGATCGCTCGATTGGGCATCGAACATGGCAACGACTGAAGGCTAGTGAAAATTACGAAGATTTATTACTGTTGGGAGCATGCGATCGCGAAGG
>JBGTHU010000594.1:0-5386 GCA_041745975.1 Mariniblastus sp. | reverse complement strand
ATTTAGAAAAATCTCACCCCGAGATGCCGATTTTGTATTACCTTCGTGGATCAATTCGAAACTACCAAGGGGATCACGAGGCGGCCATCGAGTCATTTTTGGAATATGGACGCCGTCTTGATTTTGATGCAAGTCTGCATGAGGAAATTGCTGATTGCTATCACGATATGGGGCGGCGAGAAAAATCAGCCAAACATGCAGAACTTGGCTTGCAAGACCGGCCCTTGTCAATCGGTTGCTTGTGCAGTTTCGCCGCGGCTCTTCAATCACATCAACTGGATCGATTGCTACCTTATTTGGCGAAACATGAATTCGACGAGGCTGTTTTAGAAGCCGTAATCGATTGGGTGTTGGGCCAAGAAAGTATGCCCGCCGCTCGATTCGTCTACGATCTTTTGCAACACCATCATCCCCAGAGTGAGCTAATCGAGTATTATGAAGACTTAATTGATTGATCAAAATTCGATCCAGACAAGGAAACCATGATGAATAAGGCCGTCACTCAAACCCATTTTTTTAGGCGAAACTGGATGCTGGTTGTTGTCATGCTGATCGGGTCGAGCATCTTGGATGAATCCCGTTTGGTCTTAGCCGCGTGCCAACAAGATGGGGTCGACGAAATGAAACTGATCGACCGTTTGGACGAGTTGATTCAACAATTGGAATCGGTGGAAATTGTTCTACGCGACAAGGCCGAACAGGAAATTATTCAAATGGGGCTATTTGTGCTCGATTATCTCGATCCTGACTTGGACGGATCAACCGACGCCAAGCAGCGGATCGCACGCATCAGAATCGCTTTAGAGAAGGAGTACTTATCAAGTTTCGCCCAACCGACTCGAGTCAATTTGGTGCAAACGTTATCCCTTGCCGATGCCTTGGAAAAAATCAGTCAACAGACAGCCAACACGATTGTGATCACCCCGCGCGTGCCTCAACAGATCCAAGAGCAGACTTTGGATTTTGACCTGCAAGATGCCGATTTCTGGACGGCTATTCATTATATCATGGACAGGAGTCCCTTAATGATCGACCCCTATGCGGGCCAATCGGGACAGATGAATATCGGTATTGACTCTCAATTGATGGAGCGAATCGATGAGGCGGGACACTTTCATCCTGAAGTCACGCAAGCTATTCCCCGAGGTCAGGCGGGTATTTTTGAATTTTCCTGCAGTCGAATCATGACAATCAAGAATTTTCGCAATCCTGAGTCCAACTCAACTCAGTTGAATCTAATAGTACGTTGGGAGCCTCGTCTGCAACCACTGGCATTCGATTTGCCTTATGCCGATCTAAAACTATTTGATGACCAAGGACAGGAGCTCGAGATTGTTGACCGTGAAAGGGTGTTTCACGGTGTGATTCAACCAGAGATGTCAGCCCTTGACGTAACGCTCCAGCTCGGTCCGCTGGATCGCAACATCAGTTCGATCAGCTCCTTCCAAGCGGAATTAAGCACGTTACTTCCCGGTCGGCAGGAAATGTTTCGATTCCGAAATATCGGAACGCTTGATCAAGGCCATGAAATTCAAAAGGGAGGGGCGATCGTGACGTTTGACGGAATTCGAAAGAATCAAGATTTGTACGGCGTGACGATTTCCTTAAAATACGATGAAGCCTTCAACGCGTTGGAGTCTTACCGGGCTTGGACTTACGACAATCCAGTTTATCTGGAAACCAAAGGCGGAGAACAAATAACTCCAATCACACTGGAAGGACTGCGTCAGTCCCCGGAATCGGTGACGGTGCGGTATTATTTCATGGAAGACCCTGCTGATTGTGATTTGGTTTATAAAACGTTGGGAGCGATTGTGCAGCAGAAATTTAAGTTGAAAATCGAAAATATTTCGCTTTAGGGCGATCAATGAAAGGAATGGATTTATGTCCCTTTTTGAAGACAGTCGCTACCTTTATCGAGACACTTTGTTTGTGTTTCTGCAGAAAAGGAATCGACCCCCCTTGAGTGAATTGCAGAAATGCCTGAAGGAACTGGGTGATAAATACCGTTTTGAAATCATAAAGACGACCGAAGTGGATGGCAACCAGTATTTAGAATCAGGAACGCTGTACTCACCTCAAGATTATTCCGCCATGGATATTGTCTATGTCCAAGGCCCGGAAGTCCAAGAACAAGTTGCCGAAATTTTCCAAGATTTTAAAACAGTGACCGTCACAGGGGAAGACCAGAAAAAACTTCAAGTGTTGACACAATCGGATGCCCGTTTTGACATATTCCATTTTGGGGAAGTGGTAACGGGCAGCGATGACGATGAAATTTTAGACCCGGGCGGATTGCTGTTGGTGCTGGAACGACTGGCTGAACTGACTCAGGGCGTCAGCTTTGACCCCCAGTCTCAAGATTTGAATTAACCATCATTGAATTAACCATCATTAAAACAGTTTGTAAACAATCAGATTGAGGGAGTCTATTTATGTCACATGCATATCTTATCGCTGGTGCTCGCACACCCATTGGGGCCTACTTGGGTGGCCTGAGCCCACTTTCGGCCAGCGACTTGGGTGGTCGGGTCGTCGCTGAAGTCCTATCGCGCTCCGGTTTCCAGCCTGAGCAAATCGATGAAGTCATCATGGGCAATGTACTGGGAGCCGGAGTCGGACAAGCACCGGCTCGACAAGCCGCTCTTAAAGGGGGATTACCGAACACGATCCCGGCGGTGACAGTCAACAAGGTGTGTGGATCGGGACTAAAAGCCGCGATGCTGGCCGATCAAGCTATCCGTTGCGGCGATGCATCCGCGATCATTGCCGGTGGCATGGAGTGCATGTCACAAGCCCCGCATCTTGCCATGGGATTGAGGGTTGGAGTCAAGTTCGGTGATGTACAACTAAAAGATGCAATGGTGTTTGATGGATTGACCTGCAGTTTCAACAACTGCCACATGGGCCAACATGCCGAACATATCGCCAAAAAATTCAATGTCACTCGCGAAGACCAAGACCAATTTGCACTGGCAAGCCAACAACGAGCCGCCGCCGCAATCAAGGCGGGCTGGTTCGATCAAGAGTTAGCGCCCGTCACCGTGGCAACACGCAAGGGGGAAACGACGGTCTCTGTCGATGAAGGTCCGCGAGCCGAAACGACGTTGGAAGGACTGGCCAAATTGCGGCCCGCTTTTGATCGAGAGGGGACGGTGACCGCCGGTAACGCATCCACACTTTCGGACGGTGCGGCGGCAGTGCTGGTTTGCGACGAATCCACTGCCATAACCGCCAATGCTGCACTTCCTCGATTTAAGATTCTGGCGGCGCATACTTCTGGTACGGCACCCCAAGATTTGTTTATCGCCCCGGTCGGGGCTGTCCAAGGAGCCCTCAAAAAATGTGGTTTGTCAATCGATCAAATTGATCTGTTTGAAATCAATGAAGCGTTTGCCAGCCAATCGGTTGCCTGCCAACGAGAGCTAAGGATCCCTCTCGAAAAACTAAATGTATCCGGCGGGGGTATTTCGCTGGGACATCCAATTGGAGCCAGCGGCGCTCGCGTTTTGGTGACCTTGATGTACGCCTTGCAGCGAACCGGACAAAGCCGTGGTGTGGCCAGTCTCTGTTTGGGGGGAGGCAATGCAGTGGCAATGGTTATTGAAGCTGTCGGCTGATTATGAACCAACCATCGACCCCGGGTCCATCGAAAATAGGATCGCGGGAATCCAAATCGAAAATAGAATCACCGGCAGTATCGTTGGCAGAATCACCAGCGAAAATTAGAACGAAGGCTCAACTGAAAATGCCACCTTCCTTTGCTCCACCGGCGGAAGTACGAACCTTTTTGCTGGCGGGGCTTTCCATGACTTTGCTCTGGTTCGCGTTTCCACCGATTGGAGCGTGGTGGCTGGGTTGGTTCGCCTTGGTTCCTCTAGTTTGGCTGGTCGATCTTGATCGGCTACCCGGTCGGCGACCGTATTGGCAACTTGGGTTCGCGGGGCTGGGGTATTGGTTGGCCACATTTTATTTTATCCCCTTTCCGCACCCAGTGTTATGGTTGGGCTGGTTGGCAGTCAGTTTGTATTTGGCAGTCTATTTGCCATTTTCGATTGGGGTTGCGCGGATTATGCGACATCGATTCCAGATTCCCAGTTGGTTGTGTTTTGCCATTGCGACGACCGGTGCCGAGTGGGTTCGCAGTCACTTTGCCACTGGGATGGCGATGGTTTGTTTATCGCACAGCCAGTTCCGCCAACCGATTTTAATTCAAGTGGCGGACTTATCGGGTGGGTATACCTTAACGTTCTTGATGGTCGCGTTTTCCGGATTGATCGCGACTGCATTCCGCCCAGTGAGTGTTGCCCAATTTGCATCATCGGCGTTTCCAAACAAACGCGATAAATTAATCTGGAGAACTGCTGCGCCAACACTCATGGCGGTGGCGATTTTGATTTTTGTTGTCGGTTATGGGACGATGCAATTAAGCCACTACGATCGGCTTGGGTTGACTTCGGATGAAGAATTTCCAACGGTTAATGTGGCTATCATCCAGGGTTCGTTGGACAAAGTGTTTGTGGCTCCCACCGAAGAGGAAATCATCCAAGACCTTGATCACTATCGAGAATTGACACAGGAAGCCTTGCAGCGATGGGACGATCTGCATTTAATCCTTTGGCCGGAATCAAGTTTTTCGCTGTATGATCTGACATCTGATTTTGATCAACAATTCACTGCCGATTTGGCTCAAAGCGATATCCAAGGGTTCTGGCGGGATGTGATGATGGAGTCGGGTGCCTTCGAAACAGCGATGGTCGTTGGTGGAACCACGCTTGACCCCGAAACAGAACGTTTTTTTAATGCGGCGATCTGGATAGGGCCAGGTGGGAGAGTGGTCGACCGCTACTATAAGAATCACCGCGTATTATTTGGCGAGTATGTGCCATTGGGCGATCAATTTCCGGCAATTGCTGCCATGACTCCTTTGGGCCGCAATCTGAGCCCAGGCCGCGAATTCAAATCGTTTTCAATTGGAGGGGTGCATTTCGCCCCCAGCGTTTGTTTTGAAACGACGGTGCCGCATTTGATGCGACGCATGGTTAACGACTTGGCGGATCGAGAAGGCGAACCGGATGTATTAGTTAATTTGACGAATGATGGTTGGTTTTTTGGCACCAGTTGTTTGGATTTGCACCTTGCCTGCAATGTCTTCCGGGCCGTGGAATTGCGGAAGCACCATTTGGTTTGCGCCAACACGGGATTTTCGGCGGACATTGATGCTGTCGGAAGATTGTTGCAAATTGGGCCTCGGCGAGACACAGGGATCATACGAGCCGCAGTCACCAAGAGCAACTGGGGAACCAGCCCCTATCGCAAGTTGGGGGACACAATTCCAGCTTTGTTCGGATGGGGAAGTTTGTTTCTGTTGTTCGCTGCAGCAAGG
>JBGTHU010000593.1:0-7594 GCA_041745975.1 Mariniblastus sp. | reverse complement strand
AATCCAGTTTCCGAAACGAAAGACGAGTGAGCAAAACCATGGGTGAGAAAATTCCACACGGCCCAAGGTTGATCCGATTTCAGAGCCAGGAAGTAACTAACCCACTGGATAGGCGCCCCCTCTGAAACTCGTGGGGAAAATAGATCGAGTAACCAAATCGCGACGTTGACCCCGATGATCATTGCCACGACGGATTGGCCGGAAATACCAAACGTTGAATTTCCACCTGTTTCCCGGTAGTAAGATCGATCAGAAAGACCCATGTGAATTCAGTTTATTATGCTTGTAAAGCGGCGCGGCAGATCAAGTTTGCAGCTCCAAGGAACGTTTACTCAAATTTTATAGTTTTGCACCACGGATGACAATCTTTTATTATCATAACTTATTGTTTTCAAATGGCTATAACCAATGTAATCGACTGGTCGAATCTGTTGTTCGGCGTAAAAACCGGCCACGGCACCGATAACCACCACCAGCGGGCTCTGTAAATGGTGTTGATCGATGACTTGCGGCAGGCTGGCCAAATCGCCGCAAACGGAGCGTTGTTCTGGTAATGTGGCGTTTTCGATCGCCGCAGCGGGGGTGGTATGCTCTCGTCCTGCCGCGATTAACCCATCACAGATCGTCTTGATATTTTTTCGCCCCATCAAAACGACAATCGTCTCCGTCGCTGCCAAGTTAGGAAAATTAAATTCATAGTCCAACTCTGGATCCGACTGGCCTGTTATCACCATAAACGACCGAGCGATACCGCGACTGGTGACTGGAATTCCCATCATGGCCGGTGCCGAAATGCAGCTGCTAACTCCCGGAACGACCTGACAGTCAATTCCGGCGTAACGGCAAAATTCCATCTCTTCCATCCCTCGACCAAACACAAAGGGATCGCCTCCCTTTAACCTGACGACAACAGCATGCCGCTGGGCTGAATCAACCAATAATTGATTGATCTGACTTTGATCCATCCGATGATGATCCGGGTACTTCCCCACATCGATTAATATTGCCCGCTCGTTGCACCATGTCAAAACCTCCAGTGGTATTAAGCGATCATAAATGACGACGTTTGCCAATTGCAACAGTTTCATCGCCTTGAGGGTCATTAATTCCGGGTCTCCCGGTCCGGCACCGACCAAGTAGACAGTTCCATATTTGCGGTGGTTTTCGGAGTTTCCGTGGTTTCCGTGGTTTCCGTGGGGCATAGGGTTCCCTGAGTTTTGTCTATGTTTGGCGTTAGGGCGTTAGGCTATGTCAGAAAAAGGGTCTGACCCGTTTTCTGAAATGACCCTTTTTATGAAAATCGCCTAGGCTGGTTTCCGCTTTTCCCAATCAGCAATCGAGACGGGTTTCCCTTCTAATAATTGGCTGGCCGCCAAATCAATACAGGCCATTGCCATTTCGGGATACAAGCCAATGGGTAAATCGCACACTAAACTTCGTTTCGATGTCACATCGATAAAAGGAAATTCGATTTCGCCTCGAGTATCTAAACCGAGAGCTCGCGGAACGTCTTCAGTTGTATGAGGGCCCAAGGCAATCAAAAAAGGGATTGCGTATATATTACGAGTGGTGATTTGGGCCAGAGAATGCTCAATCGTAGGATCTTGATCGATGAAACCGACGATTACTTTTTGTTCCACAAAATAAGTTTGTAAACCTGCGGCCAGTTGATCTGTGGAATTTCGACTATCCGTGTTTTTTCGCGATCCGTGACCAATGACCAAGAACGTTGTCTCTGAAGGCTCCAACGATAACAATTTCAGCATATCGGTAATCCGTTCCGCAACGACTTGCGGAAGTTCCGGATGCAGCCCGATCGGATCTGCCATAAAGACTCGATAGCGATGGAGTTGCGGGTTTTGGGCCAATCGTTGGGGGATCACATTCTGTAAGTAGTATCCTGCGCTGGTCATAACTGGAACAATGATCACATCCCCCGCTGGCAAATCAGCAAACACGTTGGATAGATCGGGGTGTCCATTTAAAAAAGCCGGAGTGACGACGCTGAAAATGCCGGCCTGGGCAACCTGTTCGGCCAATCGGAACAGGCTGGAGTTGGCCTCAACGGTTGCGAGCGAACCATGAGCAGCCAGGATCACCGAACATGGGAATGTTGACGGTTCCGGGTTCATAATTCTACTTTCTTTGAAATTTCGGGACCCGTTAATTGGACCAATTGTAATTCAGCGTCGGTGCGTGTTTCAGTTTCCTTCCCCGTCAATCGATGGCAAGGGTGGCTGCGTTCAAAAACGCGTTGGTAAAAATCTCCCAAGCCCTCCGACGTTCGTCGAGATTGGGCATAGGCGGCTAGCAAGGGGTTCAGCACTTCTAATACTTGCTCCAGCGGCACATCCGCCGCGTACAAATCTGCCATGCGATCACCCGCCAATCGCCCTCCCACGAACAGATGATAGATGCCCGGTCGCCGTCCTACCAGAGCAATATCTGCGGTATAAGGCCGAGCACATCCGTTGGGGCAACCGGTCATACGAACCGTCAACTGAGCGTCGGCCAAGCCAAGGTGGGCAAAGTGCTGTTCAAATTGAGTCAACAATTCCGGGGCGGCTCGTTCCGATTCGGCCACCGCCAAACCGCATGTCGGCATCGCCGGACAGGCCATCGAATAACGTCGGACATTGGATATCTGCTCCAACAAGGGGACTTGATGTTGCCGCAAAATCACTTTCAGACGTTCGACTTGGTCTATCGTTAGGTCGTGGAACAATAGGCTTTGCTGAGCCGTCAAAATGATGGGACAACCGATCTCTTCCGCGATCTGGCGGAATGCCGCTTTCATCTGCATCGAATCCGTGTCTTTGATGCGCCCGTTTTCCACAAACACACCATAGAACCAGCGTTCATGGCTCTGCGGGTGCAAACCCAGCCAATCTTGATTTTCCCAAGCCGGCAGTTCTTTCCAAGATGACACCGGAAACTCGGCACGACGTTTGAATTCAGCGATGAAGTTCTCTTCTCCCATCGTGTCGACCAAGTACTTCAATCTAGCTTGTTTCCGATCATTGCGATTACCCAGATCCCGATAGATGCTGGCAATCACCCGCACCGCGGCCACAGCGTCGGCCACATCGACAAAACAAATTTTACTGGCGATCTGAGCGAACGTGTTGGCCCGCCCGTGGCTCATCCCCAACCCACCCCCGGCAACCAAATTATACCCGATCAATTGATCGTTTTCGATGATCCCAATCAAGCCAGTGTCGTACGAAAACACATCGATCTGGTTATCCCCGGCGACGGTTACGCCGACCTTGAATTTCCGAGGCAAGTAGGTCGATCCATAAAAGGGTTCGTCTTCCTGCGTATTGACTTGCGATTCTCCATCAATCCAAATTTCAAAATACGCCTTGGTGGCAGGTTTCAGTTCAACAGCCAATTCATAGGCCGTTTGCCGGATTTGTTGATAGATTGGCGATTCAATCGGCGCGGCTGTCGCCATCACATTCCGACAGACATCCCCACAGGCAGCCAGAGTCGTTAGTAGCGATTCGTTGATTTCTCGAATCGTTTGCCGCAAGTCTCCCTTGAGCACTCCGTGATACTGGATCGCCTGCCGCGTGGTCAAGCGAATGGTTCCGTTGGCGTAACGATCTGCCATTTGGTCCAAATCCAAGTATTGCCGGGCCGTCAATCGACCTGCCGGAATGACAACTCGAATCATATAGCTATAGGCCTTTCCCAACCCTTCAGCGCGGCGACTCTGCCGCAAGTCTCGGTCGTCTTGTTCATAAGAGCCATGAAACTTCAGCAAATTCAAATCGTTTGAACTGAGCGATTCAACCTGGGGGTCATTCAATGCTTGATGGATCGTGCCTCGCAGCAAGTTGCTTTCCGCTTTGATTGCCTCGACTGGAGATAATTCGTCTTTCTTCGCCATTGTTTAATTTTCGTTTTTATTTTTGTTTTTATATTATTGATTGTGGTTCAAGCATTTGTAATCGTTCACCGATTTAGCGGGAGGTCGAGGTTCTCGGCGAGACACTTCGATACCAATGCCAGGCAATGAGTTGTTTTGTCTCGGCAGGAGCCTCAACCTCCCTTCCTGTCGGTGATCGGCTACGAATTTCGTGATCAGATCGAGTAATGTAAACCGCACTCCGTTTTTTCTTGACCGGCCCAGCGTCCTCCACGAGCATCATCTTGAGGACTGGAACCAGGTACCGGTTTGGTGCAATGAGTGCAACCAACGCTGGGGTAATGTTCTAAATGCAATTCGTTGAATGGGATTTTATGCTGCTGAATATATTGCCAAACCTGTTCCCGGTTCCAAGAGACCAACGGGCAAAACTTAAGTAATTGATATCGCCAATCCCATCCCATCACGGGAGTACCCGATCGTTGCTCGGTCTGACTGCGCCGGACTCCCGTGATCCAGACTTTGTAGGGTCCAATGTTTTCTTGCATCGGAACTACCTTGCGTAAATGACAACACATGTTGGGATTATTTTTCCATAGCTCGTCACCGTAAATTTCCGCTTGTTGGGCAACCGAAAGGTTGGTTTGCCATGTTACAAAGTTAAGATTGGGATACCGATCGATCAAACGATTCTTTAACTCGATCGTTTGGGGAAAGAAAAAACCGGTATCAATCGATGCGATCGTCAACGGTGGCAGTTGAAATTCTTCAATCGCCTTGGAACAGAGGTCCAGCAGTACACAGCCCTCCATTCCATAAGACGTTGTCATTACGATGGGTTGGTCGGAAAACTTGATTAAACACCAGCGAATCAAATCGCCGGGCGAACTTTGTTCTCCCACAATTTCTGAAACGGAGGGTGCATCCTGCACAGAGGGTGGATTCATGAAATACTATCTTTTTCTCGGTTGTCCAATATTCAAGTCCTGTAACATTTCGGCGATTATTCTGCCGAGTGTGAACGCGTCATGGTCGTCGCTTTTGGCAACCGCCGATTGATCAATAACTCGCCAACGTAAAACACTGCCTGTACACTGCATGTTTCGCCCTGCTATTGTCAAGTTTTCGCCGTTTGCGTCAACCGATATTTTTACGATTAAATTCCCATGATGGGTTTGACGACTCCAAAGGCAAATGCAACTGATAGCACTACCGACAAAATGTTCAACCAAAATCCTGCCTTCAACATGTCACTGATCTCGACCTCTCCCGATCCAAAAATGATCGCATTAGGAGCCGTTGCAATCGGTAGCATAAACGCACAACTTGAAGCAATCGCCGTCGGTATGACAAGCAAGTAAGGGTGAATGTTCAGGGCAGGAGCAATAGCGGCCAGTATCGGCAGCAATGTGGCCGTTGTTGCGATATTGGAGGTGACTTCCGTGAAATAGACGACTGCCAAACAAACCAATAGCACAATCCAAAACTCGGGGATGTTGGCAATAAAACGGGCTTGAGCACCAAAAAATTCGGATACACCATTCCGCTGAATCGCCGCTGCCAAGCTCAACCCTCCACCAAATAACATCAAGATTCCCCACGGGAGTCGCTCGGCCGTTTTCCAATCCATCAAAAAGGTGGGACGATAGGGGGCCACCGGGGCCACTGACTTGGAAATGGCCATTGGTATCCCACGTGCAGGCACCAAAAACAACAGAAAAGCCCCGATCATTGCGATCCATTCATCGGTCAATTTAACGAAAGGTTGAAATTCAACGTTGTTCCATGTAATTCGCCATTCACACCACAGCGAACGCGTCATCCAGCCCATTGCGGTCAGGCAAAAGACCGCTCCAGTCGCCCACTGATCCGCAGTGATCGAACCGAGTTTTTTGTAATGCTGGTCGACCAACAGTTTGCTGCCGGGAATCTCGCCCGCTGGGATTTGAAAAACCAAACTGGTCAACAACAACCAAGTCAGCGGTAAAAAAATCACTGTGAAGGGGAGGCCAATCTTCAACCATTGCACAAAACTAATGTCAACTCGATACACAGGATCGATCGAGTCTTTCAAAAATCCGATCAAGAAAACATTGGGGGGCGTGCCGATAATCGTGGCCACTCCTCCAATGGAGGCCGCATAGGCGATCCCCAACAATAGGCAAACCGCAAAATTTCGCTGTAATTGGTCGCTCGTGGGAGAATTCGATTTCTTTGGCCTGTTTCGTCCGCTAGCATGATCTGAGTGACCGACCAGGCTGATCACGCTGAGCGCGATGGGCAACATCATGGCAGTAGTCGCGGTATTGGAAATGAACGCACTTAAACCGGCTGTGACCAGCATAAAACCTGCCACCATGGCCGCCGGGCGAGTCCCCACCCGTTTCAAAACGACCAAAGCCAGCCGCTGATCGACTCCCCAACGCTGCATCGCCAACGCCAATATGAAGCCCCCGATAAACAAGAAAATCATCGGATTGGCGTAACTGGCGGTGGCCTCCTTCATCGATGCGATTCCCAACAGTGGAAACATCACAACGGGCAGCAACGAAGTAACCGCCAGATCAAATGATTCGGTTAACCACCAGACGGCCATCCAAATCAACATTGCCAAAGTGGCTCGACCCGCCCAACTAAATTCTACCGGTTGATTGAGCTCGTTCGTGTATTCCGTGGGCAGCAAAAGCAACACCAGCATCGCCCAAACCGGCGCGGAAAATCGGCCTATCCACTGAATTCGGTGCTTCCAACGCCCTTCGAGTGTGGTGGCAACTTGATTCACAATCGTGGTGGACTCCCCGGCACTAGCCAAACTTGCAACAGGATGTGAAACTTGGAAATCAGCCTTTTACTTCCAAGTCCACTATCTAATTCAACGGGAAAACTCAACGGAAAAATTCCCAAAAAAGCTTGGTTGTTTTGACCGATTACTCACCTGTTGACTGACCGCTGATCGCAGCCCGATAAGCTGGCTCTCCTCCCACGATCGGAATTGCAATGGAAGTCTGATCCAGATCAACCGTTAATTCGGTACCCGCTTCAGGCCAAAGGGTAAAGTCGCGATCCGATGAAAAAATCATGATCCCAATCTTTTGCCCAGCGGGGATGACTTGATCATCGGGTTGCATTGAGAACTTCAAGTCATAAAACTCACCAGGCACCAAGGGTTCGCTTTGGGTAAGCGACTTGTGGTTCCTGGGGTCAGCCCAGCCGCGAGTAATGATATTATCATTGATGCGATTGCCACGATTCCAGGGGAGTGAAACCATCCAGACAGAAAGATTGACCGCTGACTTACTGCTGGCGACACGAATTTTGATTTCTGACAATCCCGACAAGTGAAGCGGTTGCTTCAGTTCTTCTGTCGTGAATACCAGCCGATTCGGTGACGATTCGGCTCGCGCTAAATCACGACCGGTAATCGACACGTCATCCACTAAAGTCTGTTTACCGGGTAATTCCTCGGTCACCTGCAGCGTCAATCCCCCTGCAGTCGACCCATCGCCAGCAAAATAAAACGTCACTTGATCTGCATTCGGATGAGGATAGTCGGGATAGGGAGTGGGCTGATCGTTTGTGTCAGATTCACGGACGATCCAAGACTTAGGGTCATTTTCCACTCCGTTTTCGACCTCGTACAAATAACGAGTGAACCAGCGATTCAACATCTTCAATGGGGGATCGCCGCCATGTCCTCCTTGATGGGCATAATACTGGGCC